>NZ_JARESX010000036.1:0-73379 GCF_046026435.1 Paraburkholderia sp. RL17-381-BIF-C
GATAAACGCGCGTTCATTCATGCAAGCGTTTAACAGTCGGCGTACACTCGCTCGAAGCCTATGCCACGGGAGCGTACGGGGCTGCACAGCCGCCCGTGGCCGATCACGGGATATCGGGGACTCAGGAGAACAATCAATGAGCTGGACACGGGAACAGAGAAACGTCACGATCGCCGCCTATCTGGGCTGGACACTCGACGCATTCGATTTCTTTCTAATGGTGTTCGTATTGAAAGATATCGCGGCGGAGTTCAATACAAAAATCCCCGAAGTCGCCTTCGGCATTATGTTGACCTTGATGATGCGTCCGCTCGGCGCGTTGATTTTCGGCTGGCTCGCCGACAAGTACGGCCGCCGTCCCACGCTGATGGTCAACATCGCGTGCTTCTCGCTACTGGAATTGCTCTCCGGCTTTTCACCGAATCTGGCCACCCTGCTCGTGCTGCGCGCGCTGTTCGGTATCGCGATGGGCGGCGAATGGGGCGTCGGTGGCGCATTGACCATGGAAACCGTGCCGCCGAAATCGCGCGGCATCGTCTCGGGTCTGCTGCAAGCCGGTTATCCGAGCGGTTATCTGCTCGCCTCGGTCGTGTTCGGCGTGTTCTATCAATACATCGGCTGGCGCGGCATGTTTTTCGTCGGCGTGCTGCCGGCGTTGCTCGTGCTGTACGTACGCGCGCATGTGCCGGAATCGCCCGCCTTCAAGACGCTCGAAAAGAAAGCGCGACCTGGTCTCGTCGCCACGCTCAGGCAGAACATCAAGTTGTCGCTGTACGCGATCGTTCTGATGACCGCGTTCAACTTCTTCTCGCACGGCTCGCAAGATCTGTATCCGACCTTCCTGCGCGTGCAGCATCAGTTCGACGCGCATACGGTCTCGTGGATCACGATCACGCTGAATGTCGGCGCGATTTGCGGCGGCCTGTTCTTCGGTTCGTTGTCCGAGAAGATCGGCCGCAAACGCGCGATCTTCATCGCCGCATTGATCGCGTTGCCGGTGCTGCCGCTGTGGGCATTCTCGAGCACGCCGGTGCTGCTCGCGCTCGGCGCCTTCCTGATGCAGATCTCGGTGCAGGGCGCATGGGGTGTGATTCCGGTACACCTGAACGAAATCTCGCCCGACGAAATTCGCGCGACGTTCCCCGGTCTCGTGTATCAACTCGGCAATCTGATCGCGTCGGTCAACGGCCCGTTGCAGGCGAGCGCTGCTGAAGCGCACGGCAACAACTACGCGCTCATCATGGCGGTCGTGATCGGCATCGTGGCGGTGGTGATCGCCGCGCTGATCCCGTTCAGCCGCGAGCGCCGCGGCATCGACATGACGCAGTCCGCCAAACAGGTGGCGGCACAGCTTTAAGCGTTCGAACTAAACAGCTATTTTGCCGGCGCGTTATCAGGCACAATAGCCTGCAAAGGCGGCTCGAACCGCCGCGACGCAAAGCACGCGTCAGCAAACAGAAGCAGGGCCAAACACAGGTAGCAAAGCAATACGAGGCCGTTCCGATTTTCATCGGAACGGCCTTTTTTATTTCCGCGCGGTTTGACGCACTGCGCGCAAGGAAAGCTCGACCTTCGTCAGGTCTTCTAGAGGAGTTAGTCGACACCGACCCCTTGCTCGCACGCATCATTCCTTCTTATCCTGAAAAAAACGGCTGTTTCAAATCGACATTTGAATCGCTTGTTTGCGGGCCGGATGCCCGGCAACTGGGAGACGCAACATGGCAGTTCGCACAACAGGCCGGCATGCCGGCGATACGAAGTCCCGCATCCTCGACGCCGCCGAAACGCTTTTTATCGAATGCGGCTACGAGGCCATGTCGCTGCGCCAGATCACTTCGCGCGCCGAAGTGAATCTCGCGGCAGTGAACTACCACTTCGGCAGCAAGGAGTCGCTGATCCACTCGATGCTGTCACGCCGTCTCGACCGTCTCAATCAGGAGCGGCTCAAGCTGCTCGACCGCTTCGACGCCATGCTCGGCGAGCGCCTGACCTGCGAGCATGTGCTCGGCGCGATGTTCATTCCGGCGCTGCGCCTGTCACGTGATCCGCGCGTGGGTGGCAAGGCGTTTCTGCGTTTGCTCGGCCGCGCTTATACCGACCCGTCGTCGTTCATTCGCGACTTTCTGAACGGGCATTACGCTTCCGTGGCGGTGCGCTTTTTCGATGCGTTCCAGCGCGCGCTGCCGCATCTGCCGCGCGAGGAACTCGGCTGGCGCCTTCACTTTGCGATCGGCGCGCTCTCGGGCGTGCTGGCCGGCACCGACACGGACAGTCTGCTTTCCGAGTTTTCGCAAGGCAAGTCGATGAACGATCTGCAGCTCATCGCACGTCTCGCCTCGCTGATGGTGGCCGCGCTCAAGGCACCGCTGCCCGACGGCTCGCAACTGGCCGTGTTCGCCGCGGTGCTGGGCGACGCGACTGAAGGCGGCTCGGAATGCGCGACTGGAGACGGCACGGAAAGCGCGGCGAGCGCGACGAGCGCCGCACGCGAGTCGGGCGAATCGGCGTCGGCGTCGCCCTTCCCGTCCGTATCGGAAGGCGAACGGCATGGCGGCACTATGGAAGCGGGCGCGTTTCAGCAGGCGCTTCACGGCACGGCATAGCGTTAAACCGTGGCGGACGGCACTGTCGTGAGCCGTCCGCCACGGAGTGCCCATGCAAGGCAATAATCGGATCGCCGCCGCACCATGCAAGCAACCCACGCAACGCTAAGCATGCCGCAGCATCGAAAGAGTCCTCGACCGGCAATCCCTACAGAGCCGGTCAGCATCAGAGAAGCAACACGTTCCCGATACACACTCAGCAGGAAGGCGACCGGACATCATGAACGCTGCATACCTGAGCAACGACCTGACCAGCAACCTGAGCGGGACGTCTAAGTCCCGCACCTAAGCGTCGCCGCGCTGTCGAACTACAAACGCGACACGCCAACGAAGCAGGCTCGACAGGAAAGCGAAACGCAGGCAACACCCGGACGCGCGACAAAGCATCCCGCTCGCCGGAAACAAAATCATTAGAACGCGCACCATCCGCGCCCCGTGGATGCGTTCGCACGCACCATCGAAACAGGAGGAAACGTCATGCCGTGGTTCATCCTAGTGCTCGTCATCGCCGCTTTCGCGCTCGTCTACGTTCAGGCACGCGCCGTCTGGTGGCTTGCCTTCATGATCGTCTGGGTCGCGGCCGCGCATGTGAGCGGCGCGGCGGGACCGCTGGCCACGACGCTGCTCGCCATCGTATTCGTCCTGCCTGCTCTCGTACTCGCGCTCAAGCCGCTGCGCCGCGCGTGGCTCGCGAAACCGGTGCTCGACATCTTCCGCAAGATCCTGCCGGAGATGTCGCCGACCGAGCGTGATGCGATCGAAGCCGGCACGGTCTGGTGGGACGCCGAACTGTTCTCGGGACGCCCGCACTGGGACAAGCTGCTCGGCTACGGTCCCGCCACGCTGACAGCGGAGGAGCAGTCGTTCCTCGACGTCGAATGCGAGCAGCTGTGCGATCTCGCGAACGACTGGGAAACCACCATGGTCTGGCAGGATCTGTCGCCGACCACCTGGCAGTTCATCAAGGAGCGCGGCTTTCTCGGCATGATCATTCCGAAGCAGTACGGCGGCAAGCAGTTCTCCGCCTACGCGCATTCGCAGGTCATCATGAAGCTCGCCACGCGCTGCTCGGCCGCCGCCGTTTCGGTGATGGTGCCGAACTCGCTCGGCCCGGCCGAGTTGCTGATGCACTACGGCACCGACGAGCAGAAAAACCACTATTTGCCACGCCTCGCACGCGGCGAGGAAATCCCCTGCTTCGCGTTGACGAGCCCTTACGCGGGGTCCGACGCGGCGGCGATTCCGGACGTCGGCATCGTGTGCAAGGGCACATTCGAAGGTCGCGAGACGCTCGGTTTTCGCGTGACGTGGGACAAGCGCTACATCACGCTCGGTCCGATCGCCACCGTGCTCGGCCTCGCGTTTCGCGCGCTCGATCCCGACCATCTGCTCGGCACGGACAACGAACCCGGCATCACCTGCGCGCTGATTCCGACCGACCATCCGGGCGTGAACATCGGCCGCCGTCACTGGCCGCTCAACGCCGTGTTCCAGAACGGCCCGAACTCGGGCAAGGACGTCTTCATTCCGCTCGACTGGGTGATCGGCGGGCGCGCCCAGGTCGGCAACGGCTGGCGCATGCTGATGGAATGTCTGGCCGCGGGCCGGGCGATTTCGCTGCCGTCTTCGAATGTGGGGATGGCGAAAATCGCCGTGCGCGGCACCGGCGCTTACGCCGCGGTTCGCCGCCAGTTCCGCACCGCCGTCGGCAAGTTCGAGGGCGTGCAGGAAGCGCTCGGCCGCATGGGCGGCAACCTGTACGTGATGGACGCCGCGCGCCGCCTGTCGGCGCATGCGGTGGATCTCGGCGAAAAGCCCTCGGTGATTTCGGCGATCGCCAAATATCACATCACCGAGCGCGCCCGCATGGTCATCAACGACGGCATGGATATCGCCGCCGGCAAGGGCATCTGCATGGGGCCGTCGAACTTTCTCGCGCGCGCCTATCAGCAGGTGCCGATTGCGATCACCGTGGAAGGCGCGAACATTCTCACGCGCTGCCTCATCATCTTCGGCCAGGGCGCGATCCGCTGCCATCCGTATGTTCTGAAGGAAATGGCCGCCACGCGCGAAACGGATCGCGCCCGCGCGCTGCGCGATTTCGACGCGGCGTTCTTCGGCCACGTCAGCTTCACGCTGTCCAACGTGGTGCGCAGTTTCGTGTACGGCGTGACGGGTGGCGCGTTCATCGTCAAACCGCGCACGGCGTATGCACCGCTGCATGCTTACTATCGTGCGGCCACGCGCCTGTCCACCGCGTTCGCGCTGCTCGCCGATGTCTCGATGTTCGTGCTCGGCGGCGACCTGAAACGCCGTGAGCGCATCTCCGCGCGTCTGGGCGACGTGCTGTCGCAGCTCTATCTGATCTCGGCCACGCTCAAGCGTTTCGAAGACGAAGGCCGTCAGGAAGAAGACCTGCCGCTGGTTCGCTGGGGCGTGGAGGATTCGCTGTACAAGGCGCAACATGCGCTCGACGGCGTGCTCGCCAACTATCCGAACCGTCTCGCCGCCGGCCTCGTGCGCGTGCTCGCGTTCCCGTTCGGGTTGCCCCACCGCGAACCGTCCGACCGCCTCGGCAGCGAAATCGCGGAACTCATGCAGACACCTGGCGCCGCGCGCAACCGTCTGGTGTCCGATTCGTACGTGCCGCATCCGGATGTCGACGCGCTCGGTTACGGCGAGCTGGTGTTCGAGCTGAACCCGCGCTTCACGCAGATCGACCAGAAGCTGCGTGAAGCGGTCAAGCAAGGCCTGCTCGAACCAATGCCGCAGAGCCTGCCGCAACTGGCCGCATGGAACGAAGCGGCACAGAGAAAAGGCCTGCTCGACGCCGACGAGCGCCGCGTGCTGGACGATTACGCGCGTTATGGCGCGCAAGTCGTGAAGGTGGACGACTTCCCCGCCGACTTCGACATGCTCGCCAACCTGCAAAAGCGCAAGGAGACCCTGGAAAAGGCGCTGGAGCTCGCGGCCTGAGCCCTGCGCCGGCCTGAAAAAAACATCCGGGCAAGGCGCGCCGCGTGCGCCGAACTCGGTGCACACTGACACACGTTCGACGCCCCCGATTCCCCAAAGACGAACCCCTTTGAGGCGGGCGGCTTCCTTCGAGGCGTGGCCAGCGGAGCAACCAATAATATGAACGACTCTTATCTGAACTTCGTCAATTCGCCGTTCGGCGCGCGTCTTGCGCGCTCGCTCGGCCTGCCCAAGCCCGAGGTGCTGCGCCGCTTTCGCGCCGACCAGCCCGAGTTCGGCGGTCTGGTGGCGATCGGTGCGGGCCGTGAACCGCAGTTGCTCGACGCGCTCGCAAATCTCGTGGCCAGCATCGGCGTGACGAGCGTCGCGCATGAGAGCGCCGGGCTATGGGTGCCGCTCGCCAATCGCCACGGTCTCATGACGGGCCGTTTCGAACCTGCCGACTCTGCATCGCAAGGCAAGCTCGCGGCCCTGCTGTTCGACGCGAGCGGAATCGAAGACAGCACTCAGCTCGAACCGCTGCAGGGCTTCTTTCACGACACGCTGCGCTCGCTCGGCAAGTGCGGGCGCATCATCGTGCTGGGACGGCCGCCGGAAAGCTGTGCGACGCCACGTCAGTGGACCGCGCAGCGCGCGCTCGAAGGCCTCACGCGTTCGCTCGGCAAGGAAGCCCGGCGTGGCATCACCGCCAATCTCGTCTATGTGGAGCAAGGCGCCGAGAACGGCGCGGAAGCGACGTTGCGATTCTTTCTGTCACCACGTTCGGCTTATGTGTCGGGTCAGGTCGTACGCATCGCCGCTGCCGGCGCGGGCCATGAGGCCATGCCGGCGTTCGACTGGCAGCAGCCGCTCGCGGGCCGGCGCGCGATCGTGACGGGCGCCGCGCGCGGCATCGGCGCCTCGATTGCGAGCGTGCTGGCGGCCGAAGGCGCGCACGTGATCGGCATCGACATTCCTTCAGCGCGCGAGGCGCTCGACGCGACCATGCGTCAGCTGAACGGCACCGCGCTCGCGTTCGACATCGCCGCCCCCGAAGCGCCCGCGCAAATCGCCGCCGCGCTCGACGAACAGGGCGTGGATATCGTCGTGCACAACGCCGGCATCACGAAGGACAAAACCATCGCGAAGATGACCGACGCCGCGTGGCAAAGCGTGATCGACATCAACCTGTCCGCGCAGGAGCGGATCGACGACGCCCTGCTCGCCGCCGGCATTCTGCGCGACGGCGGCCGGATCATCGGCGTGTCGTCGATCAGCGGCATTGCCGGCAATCTCGGCCAGACCAATTACGCCACCTCGAAGGCCGGCGTGATCGGCCGGGTGCAGAGCATGGCGCCGTCGCTGCGCGCGCGTGGCATCACGATCAATGCGGTGGCGCCCGGCTTCATCGAGACGCAGATGACCGCGAAGATTCCGCTGACCATCCGCGAAGCCGGTCGTCGCATGAATTCGATGAGCCAGGGCGGCCAGCCGGTCGACGTCGCGCAGACCATCGCCTGGCTCGCGCATCCGGGATCGGTCGGCGTGAGCGGCCAGGTCGTGCGCGTGTGCGGTCAAAGCCTGATTGGAGCGTGATCATGAGCGAGCCGGGGCACCCGTTCGGCGGCGGTCATGCCTCGAACACGGCGCGGCCGAAGACCGTCGTGATCGAGACCTTGCCGGCGCCCGCGAAGCTCTACGCGCGCGCGTTGTCCGGCGTCGTCAAACGCGGGCGCGAGACGCATCTGCCGCCGCTGCGCCTCGTGCGCCCCGCCGTCCCACTCGAACCGGGCCCGATCTGGCGCTATGCGCGCGTGTGCGGCTTCATCCCCGAGCACGGCGTGCCGCTCACGTATCCGCACCTGCTCGCTTTTCCCCTGCATCTGCTGATGCTGACCGACCCGGCGTTTCCGTGGCCGGCGCTCGGACTCGTGCATCTGGCCAACCACGTGCGCCTGCGCCGGCCGCTCGCCTACAAGGACATGCTGCGCGTCGAGGTGGAATTCGGCGCGCTGCTGCGCCACGACAAAGGCCAGGCGTTCGTGCTGCATACCCGCATGTACCGGCGCGGCGAAGCCGTGTGGGACGGCGACAGCGTTTATCTGAAGCGCGGCGTGCCGGCGAGCGGCAGTGCGCTCGATCCGCTCGAACTCGGCCCCGAACCGCTGCAACGCATCGCGCGCTGGCAACTCGCATCGCAACTGGGCCGCGACTACGCCGGCGTATCGGGCGACTACAACCCGATCCATCTGACCGCTTTGTCGGCGAAGGCGTTCGGTTTTCCGCGCGCCATCGCGCATGGCATGTGGACGCTGGCGCGCGCCGCCTCCGCGCTGCAACCGCCCAAGCCGCTCGCGGAAGCCACGCTCAGCGCCGAATTCAAACTGCCGATGCTGCTGCCAGGCGAAGCGTCGCTGTGGAGCGCGTCGCCTTCGCTGATCGAACGCGACATCGAAGTGCGCGACATCGGCGGGCAAAAGCCGCATTTGCGCGGCCGCATGCAGTGGAGACTGCAATGAGGTGCGCGCGGCGTGCATCGAGTCATGGAATCAGGACCGGCTGAAATCGTTGTTCTATCAGGACGGTCAGCACGATCACCACGATCAGGACCGCCGCAATCGATCATCGCAGCAGTCGCACCATTCGCCCATTCAATAACCAGGGAACGACCCGAAGGAGCCGAGCATGTCCAACCCGCAGCCAGCCGTACGCCGCGTCGCCATTGTCGGGGGCAACCGCATTCCGTTCGCCCGCTCGAACACCGCCTACGCGACCGCGTCGAATCAGGACATGCTGACCTTCACGCTGCAAGGCCTGATCGACCGCTACAACCTGCACGGCGAACGGCTAGGCGAAGTCGCGGCGGGCGCCGTCATCAAGCATTCGCGCGACTTCAATTTGACGCGCGAATCCGTGCTGTCCACCACGCTCGCCAGGGAAACGCCCGCCTACGACGTGCAGCAGGCCTGCGGCACCGGACTCGAAGCCGCGATTCTCGTCGCCAACAAGATCGCGTTGGGACAGATCGAGGTGGGCATTGCGGGCGGCGTCGATACGACTTCCGACGCGCCGATCGGCGTCAACGAGCGGATGCGCAAAATTCTGCTTGAGGCGAATCGCGGCAAAAGCGCCGGGCAACGCGTCGGCGCGCTGACCAAGCTGCGGCCCGGCATGTTTTTCAAGCCGCTTCTGCCGCGCAACGGCGAGCCGCGCACGGGCCTCTCGATGGGCGAGCATTGCGAGCTGATGGCCAAGCGCTGGAATATTTCGCGCGAGGCGCAGGACGTGCTCGCCTACGACAGCCACCGCAAGCTCAACCAGGCGTACGCACGCGGCTTCGTCAACGACCTGATGACGCCGTACCGGGGACTCGCGCGCGACAACAATCTGCGCGCCGACCTCACGCTCGAAAAACTCGCGAGCCTGAAGCCCGTGTTCGACCGCGACGCCGGCACGCTCACCGCCGGCAATTCGACGCCGCTCACCGACGGCGCCTCCGCCGTGCTGCTCGCGAGCGAGGACTGGGCAGCGCAGCACGGATTGCCGGTGCTCGCGTATCTGAGCTGGTCCGAGACCGCGGCCGTCGACTTCTTCGACAAGAAAGAAGGCCTGCTGATGGCGCCCGCGTACGCCGTGCCGCGCATGCTCGCGCGCGCCGGACTGAGCTTGCAGGACTTCGATCTGTACGAAATCCACGAAGCGTTTGCCGCACAGGTGTTGTGTACGCTCACGGCGTGGCAGGATGACGAGTATTGCCGCACGCAACTCGGTTTGCCAGGCGCGCTCGGGGCAATCGACCGGGCAAAATTGAATGTGAACGGCAGCTCGCTGGCAACGGGTCATCCGTTTGCCGCGACAGGTGGCCGCATTGTTGCCGGCCTCGCGAAAATGCTCGCGCAACTCGACAAACCGGCCGGCACCGCGCGCGGTTTGATTTCGATCTGCGCGGCGGGCGGCCAGGGTGTGGTGGCGATTCTGGAGCGGTGAACGGTCGTAGGATCAGCATACAAATAGATGAAGCCTTAGCTTCAGCGATTATTCCGCATCAAGCTTTGCATGGGAGGAGACGATCATGACGCAGCCCACTCACACCCCTTTCCCGCTCGCCACGGATTCCGCGGCGCCGAGCGCGGCAACCCACGCGCCCAACACCGACGGCATCTGGTACGCGTCCTATCCGGCGGACGTGCCGCACGACATCGACGTCAACCAGTACGAATCCGTCGTGCAGTTCTTCGACGAATGCATTGCGCAGTTCCGCGAGCGCGTGGCGTATGTGAGCGTGGGCGCGAACCTGACCTACGGCGAACTCGGCCGCAAGGCCAGCGCGTTCGCCGCGTATCTGCAAAGCGTCGGCGTGAAACCTGGCGAACGCGTGGCGATCATGTTGCCGAACACGTTCCAGTACCCAGTGTCGCTGTTCGGCGTGCTGAAAGCCGGCGGCGTGGTGGTGAACGTGAATCCGCTCTATACGGTGCGCGAACTCGCGCACCAGTTGAAAGACAGCGGCGCGCAAACCATCATCGTGTTCGAGAACTTCGCGAAGACGGTCGAAGACGCGCTGCCCGGCACCAAAGTGCAGAACGTCATCGTGACGGGTCTCGGCGATCTGCTCGCCGACGGCCTGAATCTGAAGGGACGCCTGCTCAACTTCATGCTCCGGCACGTGAAGAAGATGGTGCCCGCGTACAACCTGCCGAAGGCCGTGCCGCTCCTCGAGGCGCTGTCGATCGGCTACTCGCGGCCGCTGACACCCGTGCACCCCACGCACGCGGACATCGCGTTCCTGCAGTACACGGGGGGCACGACCGGCGTCGCCAAGGGCGCGATGCTCACGCACAAGAACATCATCGCCAATCTGCTGCAGGCGAAAGCGTGGTCCGAGGGTCAACTGACCGGCGACATCGAAACCGTGCTCACGCCGCTGCCGCTCTACCACATCTATTCATTGACCGTGAACGCGCTGATCTTCATGGGGCTGGGCGGGCGCAACATTCTGATCGCCAATCCGCGCGACATGAAACGCGTGATGATGATCATCCGTCACGAGAAATTCACCGGTATGACGGCCGTGAATACGCTCTACAACGCCTTCCTCGAAAACGAGGAGTTCTGCAAGCGCGACTTCTCAAATCTGAAGCTCGCCATGGCGGGCGGCATGGCCACGCAGAAATCGGTGGCCGAGCGCTTCAAGGCGGTGACCGGCAAGCCGATCATCGAGGGATATGGGTTGACCGAATGCTCGCCGATCGTGTCGATGAATCCCGTCGATCTGAACAACATGCGTGACTTCGAGGGCTCGATCGGTTTGCCCGCGCCGTCCACCCACGTGCGTTTCAGGAAAGACGACGGCAGTTGGGCGAACATCGGCGAGGCGGGCGAATTGTGCGTGAAGGGGCCGCAGGTGATGAAAGGCTACTGGAACCGCCCGGACGAAACCGCCAAGGTGATCGACGACGACGGCTGGCTCGCCACGGGCGACATCGGCGTGATGGATTCGCGCGGCTATATCCGCCTGATCGACCGGAAGAAGGACATGATCCTGGTGTCGGGCTTCAACGTCTATCCGAACGAAATCGAAGACGTGATCGCCGCGCATCCGGACGTGCGGGAAGTGGCGGCCATCGGCGTGCCCGACGCCGCACAGGGCGAACGGGTGAAGGTGTTCATCGTCAAGCGCAATGCTTCGCTGACGGCCGAACAGGTGATTGCCCACTGCCGCAAGAACCTGACAGGCTATAAGGTGCCGAAGCTCGTCGAGTTCCGCGACGAGCTGCCGCAAACCAACGTGGGCAAAATTCTGCGCCGCGCGCTGCGCGACGAGGAACTCGCGAAGCAAAAGCCTGCCTGACTGGGATTGCGCCTCGCGTCACCTTACGGAGAGATTCATGAAGCACCGCACGTTCGCACGCTCTTGCCGCACGTCGGCCTTCATGCCTCTCCCCCGTGTTTCGACGCAGGCCGCCGGTATACGGGCGTCGCTCCATGCGCCGTTGCAAAGCGCGCCGTCGCGCAGACTGCTGCTCGCGGCGCTCGTGGCGAGCGCGGTCGCGCTGGCCTCGCCTCACGCATTCGCGCAAAACGACGATACACCGCCCGCGCTCGATACCGTCAGCACCCTCAAGGCGCCGGCCACGCCGTCCTCGCAGGTCGGCAAGCTCACGCTGGATCAGCAGGTCAAATGGCTGCGTGCCGCACAGCAAAGCGGCGCCATGGAAAAGCTCGACGACGCGCAACTGGTCGCGCTATTCCAGTCGCTCGATCCGCTCGCGTTGCCGCGTTATATCAAGGAAGGGCCGAACGGTTATCCGTCGTACGAGTTCACCATGTTGCGTTCGGAACGCATTCACGGCCAATGGCCCGATAAGCCCGATCACATGCTGGTGCGCCTCGCGCGCGACCCGCTGCGAATCTACGCGAAGTGGCTGCCTGATGGCGCGCACGCGGGCCAGGAAGTCATCTACGACGAGTCCAGGCGGACCGACGAGATGTACGGACACCTGGGCGGCATCCTGAACGTGATGCCGTTGTGGACCTCGCTGCACGGCGCCCTCGCCCGCGCGCAGTCGAACCATGACGTGCGCGATCTCGGTACCGAATACATTGCGAATCAGTACCTCGCCGAGGGCAAGAAATACGCCGAGGCCGGCTTGCCGCGCTCGACCACGATAAACGTGAAAACCATCGACGGCGTGCGCGTGGTGGCCTTCACCTTCGAGACGCCGAACGGCCAGCCGCAGTTCTACGCGAAAAAAGAGACGCTCGGCCTCGATCTGCGGCACCCGTATTTCCGCTCCGTCGAGTCTTACGACAACAACGGCAATATCTTCGAGCGGATCGTGTTCGAAACCATCACGCCGAAAACCTTCGACGATTCGACGTTCGATCCGAAGAACAAGGCGTACAGGTTCTAGCGCGGCGCAAACGCGAAGGCGACATGGACCGGTTGCGCGTGGGCGCCCGTCCCGTGCTCGTCACTCCGTTCGACCCGGTGTCCCGCACGGGTCGCGAATTCGCTAAGGACGAAGAAATCCGAGGCGCGCGTGAGGCCGATCAGCCTCGCCGCCGATCGCGCGGACGTCGCGCCGAGCAGCGGTGCGAGGGTCGTGTACCAGAGCACGCCAATATCGTCGCCGGTTTCGAAAATCGGCCACTGCCTGTGCGCGGCATATTCGGCGAGCGCGACGCCGTGCGCGAGCGTCGAATCGACCACCGCCACCATGTTGCTACGCGCCGCGCCATGCGCGAGCCACGGCCACGCGCTGCCCGCCACGCTCGGCAGGCAGGCGCCGGTCATCATGAAAGTGCGCCTATGCATGGTTCGCTTCGCTCCTGTCGTCATATCGGGTGACACGCGCCCTCAGGTATAGCCTCGCCGGTCGCGCCACGCAGCCGGCCAGATGCCCTGCTTGCCCGGCGCGAGAATGCCGTTCGGGTCGAGCGCGTCCTTGATCGTTTCCGAGAGGCGCAGCAAGGCGCCGTCGTTGAAACTGTATTGGGCGGCGGCAAAATCCATATACGCGAGATGCGCGCGATATTCGCCGTAGCCGGCCGCGCGCGCGTCGCTCATCAGCGAACGCAGCAATGCGCCGGCCTGCTCGACCTGGTTCGCGTCGTCGCGGTCGAAAATCGCGGCGAAGATGTGATGCAAATGGCGCGCGCCCGCCGTAAAACCGCCGTAGTAATCAAAGCCGTACTCCGCGGCGCGCGTTTTGACCATCGTGTATTGACGCAACGCGTCGCGCCCGGTCGCCGGGCACACCGGCGCGAAGTCGACATGCGCGCCCGCGCCGCCGCGCCAGTCGAGCATGCGAAACGCGCTCATCGCGGGAATGCCGGCGAGATTGCGGTCGCCGCCCGCCGTGGGCTGCGCATCGCCCGCATAACGCGTGGCGGAGAACCGTGCCTGCGGCACACGGGCAAACGCGCGCTGCACGATTGCATAACGCGCGTCGATCAATTCAGGCGTACCGTATAGCGCGAAATGCAGATTCCAGCGGCCCACGTTCAGCTTGTCGAGCATGGCGGTCACCGCGCGCTCGGGCATCGCGCCCGGCCCGTCATACCACTGCGCGCGTGCCGACAAACCGGCCGCGCGGCGCAGGCCGCCTTCGATCACCGCATGATTGCGGATCGTTTCATCGAGCCGCAGCGGACGCAAAGTCTCCACGATCGCTTCGAGGTCCGCTTCATGGCGAAACTGGATTTCGCCCAGCAGATACGCGGGCGGCGCGGGCATCAGCCAGACGCCCAGCTTGGTGACGATGCCGTAGTTCGACTGCATGAACATCGCGTCGAACGAGGGGCCGTAGCCCGGTTGATACAACTGCCACGCGGTGCCGATTTCGATCCCGCCCATTCCCGTGCGCAACACGTCGCCATTGGCCAGCACCACTTCCATGCCGCATTGCGACGCCGCATGGTCGCCGTAATCCGTATACCCGAAGCCGCGCTCGAGCGTATTGCCGACCACACTGCCCCAACCGGCCGCGGGCGGATCGACCCACAGCTTGTAGCCTTTCTCGCGTAAATACGCGTACAGATCGAAATAACTCACGCCCGGCTCGACCAGCGCGTATCCCATCGTCTCGTTCACTTCGATGATGCGGTTCATCCGGTGCAGATCGAGCACCACCGAACCGGCGAGTCGCGGCGCCGCTCCGCCATAGGCGAAGTTGCGCCCGGTCGAGACGGTCCACAGCGGAATGCGAAATTGATTGGCAATCCGCAATATCGCGCGAATCTCGTCGACGGAGCCAGGCAAGAGCGCGGCACTGGCCGAAAACGCCTCACGCTCGCCAGGCGCGAACGGATCGAGATATGCGGCGAGCCCGTCCGCCGAGGTGAACACCTGCGGCTCGCCGACAATCGAGCGCCAGGCGGCGAGCGCGCGATCGAACTGCGCGGCGGATACCTTCGGCGGCAAGCTGCGAATCAAAGCATCTCCTTGGTCGCCGCGCGCGCGAGCGGCAGCGGGTTAGCGGCGCATTCCACCGCCGCCATGCGACATGCCACCCCACGAGCGGGTGGGCGGCGCACCGCGCCAACCGCCATGGCCACCCACGCCATACGGTCCGCGCACGCCGTGCATGTAGCGCACATGATCCATGTGATGAAAATGATGAAAGCGGTCGACGAACACGAACGACACGCCGACACCGAACACGACCGGTGGCCCCCAGTACCATGGATCGTAGTAGTAGACCGGCCCATCCGCCAAGGCCTGCGCAGCGGCATCGTCTTCGACGATCTGCCACGTGCCATCCGCTTGCAGGCACGCGCGGCCGGTGATCTGCTGCATGACGCCGTCGATTTCCGCCTGCCCCACCACGAAACGGCACGTCGACGTATCGGCTGAAACCGGATCCGCTTGCGCCTCGACGGGTGCCGCGCATGCGGCGCAAAAACACAGGCAGGCTGCGGCGCTAAACAGCCGGCTGCCGAAAAGATGAAATGTGAACATGATTTTGCTGCCTCGACGCACCGGCGTTGCGACCCGCAAAAAACGTGTCGGCGCCGTGAAGACACCGTCGGTTTGCCTTGCTCGAAACCGTGCCGCGCATGCGCACACGAGGACGACACGATCCAGCACCGAGTAAACGAAACGCCGCGCAACGCTATTCCGCTTGCGCCGCTGCAACGCCGGCGGTTTCGGTTACCGCGTATTGCAGCGCCGCGCGACGGCGTTTCGCGTCTGCGAACACCGCTACTGCCAAGACTCCGGTTTGCCGCCGAGCGCGCTGCACACGTCGATGGCGATGGTGCGCAGTTTGCCTTCTGCGATCGGCCCGGAGAGCGCATAGCCCATGCCGTCGTTGATCCAGTAGAAGGTGCGCCGGTTGCCTTCGCGCAACAGCCGGAACGCGGTTTCGTCGCGCGAAGTGCCAGTGACGTAAAGCGTGAGCCGCGCGCCGCTGCCGTTCTCGTACATGAATTGCGCGGCCGGTCCCGCTTCGCCGGGCAACAGCCGCCCGCCCACCAGCGAATAGCCATACTCCTGCAACGACGGCACCGAGAGCGGCCGGTTCAGCCGCTTGGAGAGCCAGTTGATCAGATGCTCTTCTTCGCTGGCCGCGACCTCCACCGGGTGACGACGCTCCGGCGTGTACACCGCATAAGCGATGTCCGCACGCTGGGCGAAGCTCGGCGGCTGGCCGCCCAAACCGCCCCACGCACCACCCGTCAGACGCGGCGCGAGCGGACCCAGAGCCAGCGCGAGCCCGGCGCCTGCCGCCAGCCAGCAGGCCGCGACGCCCACTCGCTGCCACCATGGCGTGTTCCGGCGCAACACGATGAAGGCCGGTTCGTCGGCGGCATCGTCCGCGCGGCGTTGATTGCGCTCATCACGCTCGCTGCGCGGCGGCGCGCCGCACAAAGCCCGCAACGCGGATTTCTGCGCGCGCCAGGCGGCCACGCGCGCGGCGGCCTGCGGATGCTGGTGCAGTTGCGCCTCGATCGCGGCGCGCTCCGTGCCCGGCAATTCATCGTCGACAAACGCCGACAGCGCTCGCAGGTCGAGCCCTTCGGGCAAGCTGGAATCGTAGTCGTCGTTATTCATCACGGGTTTCTCACTACTTTCAACGGCGGAGATTTACGCGCCGGGCCTTGAGCCGGCCCCTCCGTCAGCAACGCGCGCATATGTTCGCGCGCGCGCGACAGCCGCGACATGACCGTGCCGATCGGCACGCCGAGTGCGCGCGACGCTTCCTGATAAGACAGATCCTCCACGCAGACCAGCAACAGCACTTCGCGCTGTTCGACCGGCAGACAATACAGCGCGCGCTGCAGATCGCGCAGCACGAGCCCGTCGACTTCACCCTGAGGCGCTTCGAGATTGCGCCACGGCGCGCTCTCTTCGTCGACGGCAATCTCGCGGCGGCCGCGCAACTGGTCGATGTAGAGATGCCGCAGGATCGTCAGCAGCCACGCGCGCAGATTGCTGTCCGGCCGGAAAGCCGCCCAGCGCGCGAGCGCGCGCTCCGCCGTATCCTGCACGAGGTCGTCGGCCCAGGCGCGGTCACCCGTCAGTGCGCGCGCGTAGCGGCGCAACTGCGGGAGCCACGAAATCACTTCAGTTTCGAAACTCACCCGGCGCGAGGCGTTCAGTAGCCGCCGCCGCTGCCCGTGCCGCCACTCGTGCCGGAGGCGCTGCTATCGGTCGCGGACGTGCACGCGCTCGTCGCGAGCGTGCCGCCCGCGAGCGCCAGCAGTACGAAAACGGCGGAGAGAATGCGGGATAGTTTCATGGTGAGTCTCCTCGTGGGCGCCCGGACGCCTGCGCGAACCGTGCAACCGATCGGCCGCGCGCACGATGCAGCGCCGCCATGCCTGATATAACGCCGGCAGCCGGTGGTTTATTCCGCTGAAGGCGCCGCCCTGCGCTATCTTTTTCCGCCATCCGCGCCGCGAAGGCCTGCGGGTGGCGGAAGAATGCGGCATTCGTCCGCAGATTCGTAACTCAACGTTACAGTCAATAGTTATCAGATGCTTATGTGTCCACAAGCCGTTATAGTGGACGCAGTTCGCCCGCCGACGCGTTCCGCCCCCACACAGGGTAGAATCGCGGCGAACAACCGTCTTTCTAACCTGAATTGTCCATGGCTTCCGCAGAATCGCATCCGCAAAACGACTTCATGAACGCCGCGCGCAAAGAACGAAAGCGCGTTGAGATCTACCTTGTCAATGGCATCCGCCTGACCGGGTGCATCGAGTCGTTCGATCAGTATCTGGTGATGCTGCGCACGCCTGTCGGCCTGCAAGGCATCTACAAGCGCGCGATCTCGACGATCCAGCTCGACACCGGCACGCGTCCGGCTCCGCGCGCGGGGCGTCCGTCGCACGGCGAACACACCACGCGCGGTCCGCACGGTTCGCGTGAACCGCGCGATCATCGTGAGCCGCGCGAACCGCGTGAACCGCGCGAGTCGTATGGCGCGCCGTCTTCGGACCGGCCTGCGTCAGATCGTAGCAGCAGCACGTCGGACGGCCCCGTGGTCGTGACGCGCCGCCGTCGTTTGTTCGGCACGGGCGGCGACGGTGGTAATCATGGCGGCGGCCACCATGGTGGCGGCAGTCACGGTGGCAACGGCGGTGGTAATGGTGGTAACGGTGGTAATGGCGGCACCGAGTAAGTTGCCGCAACAGCGCTCGGCTACTCCGTTGAATGGCCGAGCCGCTGCAAGATCTTTTCCAGGCGCATCACCTGCAGTTCCGTCAGTTCGAATCCACATTTGACCGCCAGCACACGGCGGCGCCAATAGCAGGCGTCCAGCATGCGCTGCGCCGGTTGCCTCGTTGCCCAATCCAGATGTTCCAGTTCTGCTTCCACGACGTGTGACGCGTTGAGGCGCTGTGCGCACGCAGTTTTTTTCCGGTTCATGGTTCTCGCTGCCTAGTTGTTCACGGGTTCCTGGTTGCGCTCCTCCCGAGCTCGACACTGCCGGTTCGCGACATGCGTTGCGGTCTTCCGGCCAACACGATCGGCGATTGATTTTGTTTTTCCCGCGCCGCTTTGCGTCGACACACGGAAAACGAGCTGATGCGCATTGGTTTTAAGTTTTTATTGACGACGCCGCTTCGCCTCCCCGCTCGTTCGCCTCGCGCTTTTGAAGCAGACGCTCACGGCGCGAAGTCCTAAGCCATTCGGCCGATATTCGCCGGCGCCCGCTTTGCGCTATGCTGGATTGCCGACTCTCTTCTCACGGAGCACGTCATGACCAGCAAGAAGCAACACGAAACTCACAAAGCCGAAACGAAAACGCCCGCCGAATCCGCTGAGTCCGCGGACAACAGGCTCGATGAGGCACTCGAGGAAAGTTTTCCCGCCAGCGATCCGATCGCCGTGGACACGGGAGACCCGCATCACGTGGAGGACAAAGAGGCGTCTCCGGAGGGAAAGAAGCGGCGCTAGAAATTGCCGCACTGATGTATCACGTGGGCACAGCGAGATGATGTCGTGGACGTTGGGCTCGCCTGCGCAGATGCAATGCGTCAAGCGCGGACCCTTGAGCGCGCGCACGTCAGATGAGGTATCGCAGAGGTCGCATGCCGAGGGTGGCATGCGCTGCTTGCGCAGCAAGCACAGCGGGCAGGTGTCGGGCGGCATCTCCAATCCCGCGCCGCCCTGCCCAGCCGACAGTCCTCAGAGCATCGCCGTCAGTGTGAGGGCAAACCGCTTTCCAACTGGCGTTGCAGTTCGCGCACCTGACGCTGCGCGGCACGCAACTGATCTTGCGCGGAAGCTTTCTGCTGAGCGAGCGCCGTGGCTTCGGCGCGCGTTTGCTGCTGCTGGCTCGCCACAATGGTCTGCTGCTGACGCGCAACATCCAGGTCCGCCTGCAGGCGGTTCGCACGGTCCTGCGACAGCGCGATCATCCGCTCCGTGAACGCCTTCTGCGCCTCGAGTTGCGTGCGGCGAATCTCGACGTCCGACAGTTGCACCGTCTGACGCACGAAATCCTTGTAGATCATGTCGGCACGCGCCGCGTCCTGCGTCTTGATGACCCGCCAGAAGTTTTTCTGCTGGAACAGCGCCACGTAGTACGTCATTTCCTTGCCGTAAAACAGCAAGCTCGCGCCGTAACTACCGTTATAGGTGGTGCGCAATTCGCTCAGATCCGAGCCGTGGATCATTTGCTGCAATTCCGCCACGTTGCCCGCTGCGGATTGCTTCGCTTCGTCGGGCGTGAGCGCGGAAGTCTGGGCCTGTCCCGCCTGTGAAGTTGCCGGCAACGCCGCCATCGTGCCTGGCTGGGAAACAACGCCGCTCACGGCGCCAGCACTCGCGCTGCTGTCCGGCAGAGCCTGCGCATTGACACCCCGCGCTGCCCCCATCGCGATGACTGCGGCGAAGGCAATCTGTCGTAGTTTCGACTTTCGGTCCATGTAATTCCTGCTTGAACAGTTTTTGTTTTAGTACAACCGTCTCATTATTACTCACTTTCGCGTGTTTCGGGCTCTTCGTCAAAAATTTGGTACTTGCGCATCTTCTCCCACAGCACCTTGCGGCTGATGCCGAGATAGAGCGCCGTATCCTGGCGACGCCAACCGTTTGCGTCGAGCGCGGCCAGCACGCGGTTACGCTCGGCCATGTCCCATTTGCTGCGGTCCACCAGCACCTCGGCGACGCTCTCCGCCGGCACCGGCTGGCTGGTGCGCGCCAGCGCGAGAAGGCGTTGCAGGCGCGCCGCATCCCACGCGCCGATCTGGCGCACGGTTACGCCAATGCGCTCGGCCAGGTTGCGCAGCTCGCGCACATTGCCAGGGAAATAGGTATCGGCCACGGCATCGGCGAGCCAGTACGGCAGGTCGGGCAAAGCAGCCAGACGCTCGGCGCCGACGATCTGCGCGATGAACGCCTTGAAGATCGCAATCTTGTCGACGGCGCCCCGCTCTTCGAGTGACGGGATCTTCAGCTCGATCACGGCGAGGCGGTAGTACAGGTCGGCGCGAAACGTGCCGTCCTTCACCAGTTGCGGCAGCAATTTGTTGGTCGCCGCCACCAGCCGGAAGTCGAGCTTCACCGGCGTCGCCGAACCGATACGCGTAACCGCGCTGTCTTCGAGCACGCGCAGCAGCTTGACCTGCTGATAGAGCGGCAGATCGCCGATTTCGTCGAGGAACAGCGTGCCGCCGTCGGCCTGCTCGAAATAGCCTTTATGCGCGACCACCGCGCCCGTGAACGAGCCTTTGGAGTGCCCGAAGAACAGCGACTCGAACAGCCCGTCGGGAATCGCGCCGCAGTTCACCGCGACGAACGGGCCTTGCCCGTAGCGGCTATGTTTCTCGTGCAGCAGTTGCGCGATGCGCTCCTTGCCGACGCCGGTTTCGCCGTGCACCAGCACGCTCGTGTCGCAGTCGGCGAAGGTATCGACTTCGTGCAGCAGCGCCTGCATGCACTCCGAGTTCGCGATCATCGCGTCGGACTCGTGCGTCTTCGCGCTATGCGCGCGCATTTGCAGCACGAGCTTCATGACCATGCCGCGCAATTCGGCGCAGGTGAAGTCGAGCGGCAGGATATGCGAGTACTCGGACGGATAGGTGGCCGGATCGTGTTCGCGCGGCGCGGCGCCGACCCACACGACGGGGATGCCGTGCGCCGCCTGCCAGTCGCGCAGGATCAACGCGCCGCTGTCGATCACCGAGACGCTGATGATCGCGAGCGACGGCCGCAGCGCGGTCCGTTCGGGCGAGATCGCGATATCGTCCGCACGGATCACTTCGACATCGAAGCTCGCCATGCAGCGCGCGACCCGGTCGACGATGTCGGCCTTGCCCTCCCAGACGTAGATATCGAGTTCCTCGATTTTGGTGGTGGTTCTCATCTTGGATAGGCTAGTTGACCAGTTGCGCGACGCCGCACGTCAGCGACATGTTGTGGACCGTGGCCGTGCCGACCTGAACGCCCAACAGGGAAAGTGTCGGGACGAGGACTGCGTCGAGCAGGTTGAAAACGGGTTGGAGCGCCGTCGACAATACGGGCGCGAGGGCCGCGAGCAAGGGCTTGGTGACCGTTGTCAGATCAAGCCCCGCAGCGGTCACTTGCAGCAGGTTAGGCAACGCCTTGAGTAGCTGCGCGGTTAGCGTCGACGCGTCGCTTCCGACGGCATTGGAATTGACGGTGATCGACGAGTCGAAACTGCCGGATGAACCGTTGAAGGTAACGGGCTGCGGCGAGGGCGGCGCCAATGGCAATTGGCCGGTCCCACCAAGCGCGATCTGCGTGAGGTCGAACGTGCCGGTCAGAATGGTCCACACCGTAACGTCAGCGATGTTGATCAAGCCGCCGCAAGCCGCATTTGCCCCGAGACAGACCGTAGCAATACTCGGAGCGACCTGAATCGTGGCCTTGGTCGCCGCCTTGGTCGATTCGCAGCCGACCGAACTGAGTAAGGCAGTGCCCTTCGCACTCGTCAACGAAAGCATGATCGGGGTATTGAGGGCGGCGATGCTGATCGAGCCGATGCCGAGATTCAGGCTGATCGGCGTGAACATCACCGGCAACAGATTCACACTCGCGTTGATCACCGCCGTGCGCGCTTGAGTCCGGTAGGTCCCGTCGGCCGACGTGCCGCCCTCGCCCACGGCCAGCACGGGCGGATTGATGATCTGCAGCGAAATGCCGGCCACGCCCGCCAGCCCAGCCGCCACATTGATCACCGGCGCGTTGCCCTGGCTGCCGTCCGGGCTGCGCTGCGCGATCTGCGCGGCGACCAGTAAAGCATCGAACGCGTTGATCGTCGCACTCGCCGCGGCATTCGGATTAGCAAGGCCGAGCGCGAGCAGTCCGGGGGCCGATTTGCCGCCGTCGCCGATCGCAATGTTCTGCCCGCCGGGAATGGCCACGGCCACCTTCTGCAGAATCGCTGCGTTGATGGTGTCGCCGCCCGCCTGCAGCGCGTTGACCATCGCGACCATCAGTTGCTGAAAACTCACCGTGGTGCCGAGCAGTCCCTTCATCGTCGCGGCACCCAGCGCCACCTTCAGATCGTCCAGCTTGACGTGCGCCGTCGCGAGACTCTGCGTATCGCCCACGCTCAGCGACACGCTGGTTTTCAGCAGACCGCCGAGGATCGCGTTCAACAGCGCCGACTGTTGCGTATTGATCGTCGCGATGCCGGTGCCGAGCGAGAACGCGTCGATGTTGGAGGCGAACGCGGTAGCCGTCGCCGAGACGTTACGGTTCGGTCCGACGAAGAAGTACGGTACGCGTTGAGTCGTCGTCACCTGCACCGCATTGAGCGGGTTGCCGCTGGTGCCGAAGTACGTGCTCGAACTCGTGTCCCAGCGGCCGCATGTGGTGCTGATGGTCGTGGTGCTGCCGGTCGTGAAACCGTTGGCGCTCGCATTCTGCTGCGCGGCGGTGGTAGCCGTCGCGCAACCGCCCGAGGAGGCGATCATCTGAACCGCCGCCATCGCGGCCAGATCGGCCGTGCGCTGCAATTGCCTGCGCGCGAAATACACGTTGCCGACATCGATCGCGCCGAGCGCCGCGATCGCGAGGCTCAGCCAGATCGCCGCGACCACCGCGACCGCGCCGTGCTGACCGCGCGCGAGCGCGCGCCGCGCGCGCAGCGGACGTGCGTTGCGCGCGGCGAGGCGCATGGCGAAAGGCAATTTGCGCATGTCAGTTCGAGCCACCGCTACTTCCGCCGATGCCGCTGTTCACGCCCATCGCGCCGCTGCCCCCGCTGCCGCTATTCAATGCGGAGCCGTACAGATCGGGAATCTTGCTCTTGAACGATTCCATATACCGACGGTAGGCCAGCCCGGCTTCGGCGCCGAGCATTGGCAGCGCCGGCGCAGCCTGCGTATTGCTGCTCTGCAGGTCGAGCCAGGCACGGGCCGCGTGACCCACTTCACTGGCCTGCACCACCGGTTGCACAGCCTGAACCGGCTGTTCCGTTTCGCTCGTCTGCGCGCTCGCGGGAGCGGCCGCGCCCAGCAGCACACCGGCCATTGCGGCCATCGCGGCCATCGCCAGCCACCGGCTCGGCATCGACGCCCGCCAACCCCGCTTCGTCATTCTGTTTCTCATTGTTGCTCCATGATTGCCTGATGCCTCAGCACAAAGTCGCCACGCGCCCGCTCATTGCGAGAAACGCTGCAACAGGCGCGGCGCGGGCTCGATCCCCTGCGCGCTCGCGACCGTGCGCGTGCCCGTACTCCCCGCGCCCACCTGCGGTTGCGCCGGCACGCCGCGTTGCGCGCGCCCTGCCGCAGCCACTTTCGCCGCGTCGCTGCGAATCGCGGCTCGCACGTCCGGCGCGAGTTGCTGCTGATTCATCACGGCCAGCGCCTGCGCCTGGTCGCCATTGGCGAGCAGATAGAGCGCCACGTTGCTGACGATCTTCGGATTGGTCGGGTCCAGTTCGGCTGCCTTCATGAGCGGCACGCGCGCACCGTCCACATCGCCGTCGCGCAAACGCGCATAGCCGAGGTCGGACAGGGTCGCCGCATCGGTCGGCGCAAGCTGGACCGCCTGCTCAAATTCCTGCGCGGCGCGCGTGAAGTCGCCGGCCGCGCCGGCGATCAGACCGAGGCCGCGATAGCCACGCGTGGCGAGCGGCGTCTTCAGCAGCTGTCCGTAGACGGCCGCGGCGGCGGCAGGCTGATCGGTCATACGCAGCGCGTCGGCGCGCAGCAGAATCGAGTCGGGGCTCGCGCCGTACTGCTTGTCGTACGCATCGATATGCGCGAGCGAAGCGAAGTACAGTCCCTGAGATTGCATCCGGTCGATCAAGCCGAGGTACATGCCGGGCGTGTCCGGCGCGGGATCCTTATTGGCCTGCTGGGCCAGCACGGCGCGCTCGGCCTGCGGTCCGACGCCGTAACCCGCAAGGTCTTTGGACGCACACGCGCCGAGCAGCGACAGCGCGGCCAGCGTCGCGGCGCAACGGGCGCCCGGTTTGACGGAATCGAACGGGAGACTGTAAGTCATGGCAAATCCTCAGTGCTTCGCTGCGCCCAGCGAATGCTGGACAGCCAGCACGCCGGGTCCGGCCGTGACGATCATCAACGCGGGCAACAGCGTCACGATCATCACGCCTGTCATCTTCACGGCGAGCCGGCCGATACGTTCGCGCAGCATCGCGCGGCGCGTCTCCCGCAGGCGGTCGCCGAACTGCTTGAGCGGTTCCTGCACGGCGCCGCCGTGCCGGTCGACCTGCACCAGCAAGCGCATCACCGCGCGCAGATCTTCGTTGTCGTAACTCGTCGCGAGCCGGTTCAGCGACTGCTCGCGCGTGCGTCCCGCGGCGAACTGACGTTGCGCGATCTCCAGCTCGCCGGCGAGCACCGGCAACATGCCGCGAAAATCGTTGACCACCACTTGCAGGCTCTGATCGAGCGACAAGCCCACGCCTTGCAGGAGACGCAGCAGATCGACCAGCAACGGCAACTCGTCGACCACAGCGTTGCGGCGCTTGCTGGCACGCCGCCGCAACACGACCTTCGGCAACATGAAGCCCGCCATCGCGGCGATGATCACCAGCGCCACATAGCGCGGCCCCTCCAGCTGACCGCGCGCCAGCATGGCGACCAGCACGGGCAGCACCAGCGCACCGACCAGCCGCGCCACCAGAAAGAGGCCACGCGTGCGCGTATCCACGAAACCGCATTGTTCGAGCAGCCGGCGATCTTCTTCCGCGACGACCTGGCGGCCGAACGGCGTGTCGAGCCAGCGAATCCCGGCATGCGCAAAGCGCTCGAGCAGGCCTTTGAGACCCGTGGGTCGCGCGCTGCGCGCTGCCGCCTTCGCGCCACCCTGTGCGCCTTCTCCATTGCGTGCCGCCGCGGCGGCGAGCAGCGCGCGCTCGTCGAGCGCGTGGCGCAGGGTGCGTTCGCTGCGCCGCGCCGCCGCCACGCGCGCCAGCACGAGGCCTGCGATCAGCAGCAAGCCGAGCGCCGCCAGAGCGAGCGCGAGTGCGACGAGTTGTTGAGTCTGCATCGTCAATTCCTCAGGTTCGCGAGGCGATACAGCAGATAGGCACCGCCCAGCTGCAATGCAAACGCCAGATAGACCAGTTGCCGGCCGGTCGGGTCGAACCACATCGAGGCGAAATACTTAGGATTGGAGAGGATGAGGAAACCGCCGATCCCGACCGGCAGCATGGCCAGCACCCACGAAGAAAGCCGCGTTTCCGCCGACATCGCGACCAGTTCGCGCTCGGCGTGTTCGAGGTCGCGCATGAACGAGGCCATCCGTTCGAGCATGACGTCGGCGCGTCCGCCGTATTTGACCGACAGACGCAGCACGGCGCCGACCAGTTCGAGTTCGCGCACGCCATAGATCAGCGCGACCTGGGAGAGCGCGCGATCGATCTCCACGCCGGTGCGCAGCATTCGCGACACGTAGTCGAGGCATTCGCGCAGCGGCGCCTCGGTGGTTTGCATCGCGGCCTGGAAGGCCGCGGGCACGCTGTTGCCGAGCGTGATCAGACGCACGATGCCGTCGAGAAACAGCGGCAACTGCCGCACGATCTGCTGACGGCGTTTGTTCACGCGCAGCGTCAACAGAAAATAGAAGAACATCACGCAGGCGATCAACGCGGCGCCGGCCGCGAGCACGCCGCCTGCCAGCGCGGCCCAGCCGCACAGCAGCAACACCACGGTGCCCGCGAGCGCGGCCGGCGCTTTTGCATTGGCAATGCCCGCACGCGCCATCGCGTGCCGCACCATGAAACGCACGCGCGCCTGCAGATAACGCCAATACTCGACCCAGCCTGCGTCGGCAGACGGCGCCTGCGGGGCGATCACGGCCTGCGTCGCGACGGCGCGCGCGGGGCCGCCGCGCGCACCGCTTGCCGGGCCGCTGCCCATCCCACCCGCAGCGACGCCGGCCGCCATGGGGGACGCGCCAAACGAACCCCCATTAGGCGAAGCCATGCGGCTGTCGATATAGCGTTGCGCGCTCACCTGGCCTTTGCGTTGCGCGCCGCGCTGCCAGAGCAGCAATGCGAGCGCCGCGCAGAGCAGCGCAAGCGCCGCGAAGACCAGCACCGCGCTAGACATTGAAGCCTCCGCCAAACCCGCCACCACCACCGCCGAAGCCGCCACCGCCAAATCCGCCGCCGCCCGATCCGCCGAAGCCCGCGTTGCCGAACGCATTGTTTGCCTCGCCGCCGCCCAGCGCCTGGCGGAAACGCGCCAGCTTCGGCGAATGCGGATGAATGCCGAGCGAGACCCAGTTGTCGAGCTCGTCGCCTTCGGCGGTCAGGATCGGCTCGTAGCGATACAGCTCCTGCGTGGCGATGATGTTGTCGGACAGCCCCGTCACTTCCGTGATCGACAGGATCCGACGGCGGCCGTTGGAGAGCCGGCCGATCTGCACGATGAAGTCGATCGCATTGGCGATCTGGCGGCGCAGGCTCGACTCGGTGCCCTGAAAGCCCGCGAAACCCGCCAGCATTTCGAGCCGGTACAGACATTCGCGCGGCGAGCTCGCGTGCACGGTGCCCATCGAGCCGTCGTGGCCGGTGTTCATCGCCTGCAGCATTTCGAGCACCTCGCCGCCGCGCACTTCGCCGACGATGATGCGGTCCGGCCGCATCCGCAAGGTATTGCGCAGCAGGTCGCGAATCGTCACGACGCCCGCGCCGTCGAAGCCGCCCGGCCGGCTTTCCAGCCGCACCACGTGCGGATGGTTCAGCGACAGTTCGGCAGTGTCCTCGATGGTCACGACCCGTTCCGGTTCGGGAATATGAAACGCCAGCGCATTGAGCAGCGACGTCTTGCCCGAGCTCGTGCCGCCCGACACCAGCACGTTGCAGCGCGCCGCCACCGCGGCTTCGAGCAACGCGCCGATCTCCGGACTGTAGGTGCCGTTGCCGAGCAGATCGTCGGGCCGCATTGGATCTTTGCGGAATTTGCGGATCGAGACGATCGGCCCGTCGATCGAGAGCGGCTCGATCACCACGTTCACACGGCCGCCGTTCGGCAGACGCGCATCGACCATCGGATTCGATTCGTCCAGACGTCGGCCGATCGGCGCGAGAATGCGCCGCACGATCCGCAGCAGATGCGCGTTGTCGGCAAAGCGCACCTGAATGCGCGTCAGAATGCCGTGGCGCGACACGTACACGTCGTTGTAGCCGTTGATCAGAATGTCTTCAACGGCCGGATCGGCGAGCAGATCCTCGATCGGACCGAAGCCCGCGAGTTCCTTGGTCAGCGCTTCCGCGATCAGGCGCACTTCGCTCTCGTTGATCGGTATGCGGCGCAGCCTGACGAAGCTGTCCATCTCCAGATCGACGAACTGATTGATCGCGTTACGCGACCAGCGGCCGAACTCGGAGCCGAGTTCCTCAATACGCGTGAGCAGATGTTCGTGCGCCGCGTTCTTGATATCCTGGAACTGCTGGCTATGCGCGAACGAAGGCGCGTCGTCGGCAAATTCGATTTCTTTTGCCATCGTCTATGACCGCTTGTGAGTGGTTGGAATGAGGCGCTTGAGCGCGCCGAGAGCCGATTTGCCGCGTGCCTGCGAAGCGGTGCGCTCGGCGCCGCCGAGCCGCTCGATCAACGGTTCGAGCGCGCGCACATACGGATCGCGCGCGGCGACATCGACCAGCAGATGCCCCTGATTGACCGCCTGCCCAAGCGCGATACGCCGCTCCGGCAAGGTGGCGAGCAATGGAATGTCCAGACGTTGCGCGATCTGCGCGGCGGCGAGACCGAGATCGGCGTCGAACTTGTTGACGATCAGCTGCACGTTCGAGGTATCCACGCCCTCTTCACGCAACGCGTCGAGCACGCCGACTGCCGATACGATCGAGGCCACGCCCTGATCGCACAGCAGCCAGGTTTCATCGGCGGCCTGCACGACATGGGCGATGAACTCGCCATTGGTGAAGCCGCCGAGATCGACGATCTGCTGGTCGAAGAACGCCCGCAGGCGGCTCAGCAAACCGATCGACGACGAGTACGAGACCTCGCGCATGTCCGCCAGATTCGGCGGCAGCGTGGTGAGCGCGAGGCCGCTCGCGTGGTGCGACAGCGCGGTATGCACGAAGGTCTGATCGAAGCGGCGCAGGTTGCGCACGGCTTCGACGAAATTGAATTCACTGCGCGTATTCAGGAGCAGCGACGCGTCCGCGGCCGGCAGGCCGAGATCGAGCAACGCCGCTTGCCGGCCCTGCGCGACATCGCGCCGTTGCAGCATCACCGAGAGATTCGCGGCCAGCGTGCTCACGCCCATGCCGACGCGCGCGCCCAGCAGCGCGGTGACATGGCCATGGCGGCTAACCGGCTCGACAAGGTTGTCGAGCACCTGGCGCGTGATTCGCAGAGCGTCTTCGCGGGGCGCCGTCAGATCGATGAAATCGCGCACGCCGGCACGCAACGCGGCCAGCGCGCTTTCAGGTTCCGCGAGCGAGCCCAGCGCGACGATCTGCATGCTGGGATAAGCGGCGCGCACCGCGCTCGCGGCAGCGCTCGCCGCCGCGGCGCGGCCGCAGGAAAAATCGACGAACACCAGCGACGGATTCAGCGTCGCGATGCGCTGTGTCAGCATCGACGGATCGAGCGTGGCCGCTTCGACCACACCGGCGCCCACCAGCGTATCGGCGAGCCAATGCACGTGTTCGTCGGTTAGTGACGCGAACACGAAATAGTCGGTGACCGCCCGTTCAGTCAATGAATGCGTTCTCGCGTTCATGTTGGACTTCCTTATGCGGCATAGGCGACAAAGCCCCCGCGTCGTACTGCTTGCCGGCGGGCCCACGCGGTTCGCGCGCACGCCGGCTCACCCCTGTATTCATCCGGCGCACTGCAAGAGCGCCTGCCGGCTTCACTTCGAAAATCCCGGCGACGAATCGCGCGCCGCCACGCCGCCGATCAGCGAGCGCCACACCGGCCCACTGCGCTGCTCGGACTGCTCGCCCGGCGTCGACGGCAAGGTCGCGCCCTTGGCGAGCGGCGAGACCAGATGCGGCGTCACGATGATCACCAGCTCTTTCTCGTTCTGCTGGTAGTTCAGCTGTTTGAAGAACGTCCCGATCACGGGAAGGTCGCCGAGCAACGGCACTTTCGAGACATTCGACGCCGTCTCGCGGTCGATCAACCCGCCGATCACGAAGCTCTCGCCATCGCCGAGTTCGACGGTGGTGTCCGCTCTCCGCGTGATGAACGCGGGCACCGACACGCCGCTGATCGTCACCGCGTTGGCGAAGTCCAGCTGGCTCGCCTCCGGCGCCACTTTCAGGGCGATGCGTTGCGGGCTCAGGACGGTCGGCGTGAGCGTGAGTCCAATGCCGTACGGCTTGAATTCGATCGAAGTCGTACCGAGCGCCTGCGGCACCGGAATCGGCACCTCGCCACCGGCGAGGAAACTCGCGCTCTGGCCGGACAACGCGACCAGGGTCGGCTCGGCGAGCACCCGCGCAAGGTTGTTGCTCTCGAGCAGACTCAGGTTCGCGAACAGCCCGTGCGTGGCGGAGTTGAAAATCAGGTTGAATGCCGACGAGATCGGCGTCACGCCGGTCAGACTCGGCGCCTGGCCCGCCGTCGCCGACACCGAAGTCAAAGCCGACGGCGCGAACGAACCAAATGTGAAGCCGTTGTTCTGCTTGAAGAAGTTGAAGCCCACTTCCTTCAACACCGAACGGCTGAACTCGACCACCCGCACGTCCACCTGGACGACTGCGCGGCTCGCCACCCTGGACGTGTCGAATACCGAACCGTCCTTGCCGAGCGAGCCCTCGGCCGCGACCACGGCGCGCTGGTGAGCCTCCATCGTCGCGGACGTGCCGGACACCACGGCCGTGCCGCCGAGCACTTTCACAGCCGGCGTGTCGGGTCCCAGCAACGACGCGGCGGCCGGTGTGGTCACGTCGACCGTGTATTGCAGCGGCGCTTCGCGCTCGCGCGCCCACAACATCAGGTTGGTCGTCCCCGCGGCCTTGCCGACCAGCAGCACGCCGCCGCGCTTGTCGCCCTTGATGATCAGCACGTCGGCCACCGACGGGTCGCCAATCGCGACACGTTGCAGCGTGTGGCCGACGGCGATTTGCTGCTGCGCGCCGACCGTCAGCGCAATGGTCTGCCCAGGCGCGGCGGTCGCTGGCTGGGCCGATTGACCCGCTTGTGCCGCTTGTGCCGCTTGCCCGCGCTGCACCGGCCCTGCTGCATCGGTCGCCGCCGATACGGCCAGCAAGACCACCCCCAGCCACGCCGTCTTGCGGAAAACAAAAATCCGTTCTGTCATGTAGTTATGGACGCGACCGGCCGCCCGCTCCCTGAAACTGCTTTACCAGGCGACCGTCTCGGCGCGCCCACCCCGTATCACTTCGATACCGCTCTTTGTACTGTTGGTATTGCCGGCCACGCGCGTCGGCGGCACGCGCGGAAGCGGCGGCAGCCGCGTGGCGGCGCCGGCGCTGCCAGCGTTCACGCTGCCCGACAAGGTGTCGAGCGCCACGCCGGCTGCGGCGCGGGTCGAATCCTGAAGCGGCGCGCCAGTGCCCGCCTGGGCCGCGGTCTTCAGCACGCCCGGATAAGCCGGTAAAACGCTTTGATCGACTACTTCGGCATCCTTCGGATTACGCAACGCGAAGATCAGACGGCCGGCGCTCTCGGCGAGCGTCAGACGATCGACATCGGCGACCGGCACGGCGAGCACCGCCGTGCGAACCATGCCGTTCGGATCGCCCGCGCTGTCGCCGCTCGCGGTGGCGTTGCCGAACGCCAGCACGCGCACTTTCGACATCAGCAGACGCGCCTGGGTCCGGTCGATTTCGCCGCCGTTCCCCATGCTGCCGCCGTCGCGCTTGAGCGTAAAAAATACGTCGACGAAATTGCCCGGCCGCAGACGGTTGCCGACCGCGTTGCCTTCGTCCACCCTTACGGCGCGCGCGCGCTCGCCCGGTTCGACGCGCTCCGCGAGTCCCGACGACAACTGGCTTTCCAGCACCGGCGAGTCCGCGCCAATCTCCGCGTTCGGCACGCGCCCGGTCAGTTGCGCCGGCTCCGTGAAGGCGCCGTTCGGATTGATCGGCAGCGATTGCACGCGCAGATCGTCGGAGGTAATGGCTTTGCCCGCCGTCAGCGTGCGGGTCGCCACCACCACCGGAAAACTCGCATGCGTGGCGGGCGTGACGGCCACGGGCGCCGGGCGGCGCGACAGTGTCCACGCGAACATCCCGAGCACGAGCGCCACCACGATCAATACACCGGCAAAAATTCTGGTCAGATTCGGCATGACGATTGGCTGCTTCGGTTAAACAATGCGGTGCCGTGCGCGCGTGCAATCACGCATTCACGGACGACGAGGCATGGAGCCGGCGCGCGCGTCACTGGATATTCTCCGGATTGAGTTGTACGGTGGCGCTGCTCGTCAGCGACTTCGGCACCACAATTCCCAGCAGCGGCAGGATCGGCACGATCGGATTCGCCTGATAGTTATAAGTGAGCAGCACGTTCACGCATTGCATGGCGCCGCCCGGCCCGCACGTCGCGGAAGACGGCGTGCATTGCATGGCCTGCACCAGTTTCGAGGCCACCAGCTTGGCCGCCGCGCAGGCCGCATTGCCGCGGTTGGTCAACGCGGTTTGCAGCGACGTGTTGCTCTGCCAGTTCAAGGCCGCGCGCGCGCCCTCTTCCGCGGCCAACGTCAGATTCTGCTGGGCCACGAGGATCAGGCTGAACGTGATGATCGCGTACAGGATCGCGAAGAAGAGCGGGAACACCAGGGCGAATTCAATCGCCGTGGCACCGCGCTGCGCCCGCGCTACGCGCTGATGGATTCGTTGGTGTTGCAAACATGCGCGCTGCATCGTGGCGGGCTTCATCGCAGTCCTCCGGCCATGCCATGCAGCACGAGCCAGCCGCTCGCGGCCACGGTGAGACACGCGGCGTACGGCGTGGATGCTTTACCGGCAAGTTCGAAGGTCGCGCCGGATCGACGGACAAGACTCATGAGCCGCGTGCGCGTCTTGATCAGCAGCCAGAGCGCATGCACGCCGGCTGCAAGACTCGCGGCCATCCACAGACCGGGCAACGCCTGCATACCGCACCACGCACCCAGCACGGCGAAGATCTTGACGTCGGCGGCGCCCATGACACCGAGCGCAAAAAACGGCAGCAACGCAGCGAGACCAATCAGTGCCCCCATACCCGCGTGAGCAGGGGAAATCCCGAAAGGCCCGCATTGAAATAGCGCGCAGCCGAATGCCGCGGCTAAACCCGCCACGACAATCGAATTGGATATACGCCGCCAGCGGCAATCGCTAATTGCGACTGCCGCGGCCCAGGCGATAAATAACATAATGCCAACGAAAACATTCATTTCGCGCTCGACAGGCAAAGCTACGCCCTGCGAATTGCAATGCAATTCGCATTAATCATTCAGCGATGCGTAATACGTCAGCGAAACGAGCGGCTGCCGGAACGACGACCGCTACGCCCAACCGCTTCGCACGACGCTTACGGTTTGCCCTTGATGATCATTACGTCGTGGTAATCAGGCTGGCGACTTTCGTCATCACAGCCGAGATATTCGAGCCGACACTCCCCACCGCCCCAGCGATGACGAGCACGACAAGCCCCGCGATCAGGCCATATTCAATGGCGGTCACGCCTTTGTTGTCGTTCAGAAAACGTTGTGTGAATTTTTTCATGTGAACCCTCGGACTTCATTTATTTCATTCGTGTACGTGCTGCATCGGTCGGTGGAGTACCCGAGTGCGCGAACCGTTGGTCTCTCATTCCCGGTTCTCTTGTTGCACCGCAGTAGCTTCACTTTGCAGCCGCCGTCAGTAAAACGGATGCTTATGAGCTGTCTGTTCGATAACCCACCTCCCTCGTCAATCTCCGATGCTTTCGGGTTTTATAGCCGAACAATGATATTTAAGCAATTGTTCGCTGCCCCGATGCTCGTCACGTGTGCGTTTTATCCGCTCGATCAGATTAACGGCAGTCCGTGCGTTGCAGCACATAGGTATAACCATGAGTTAGATTCGCTCCACTAATTATTTGTTTGAACAGAACGTTTCAAGCGCGCGGACCCGTTTCGCGCATCTGCGTTACGTCGTACAGCGTAACGGCGCGCGCGGCTCGTTACGTTACGCCGCCTGCGTAACCACCCCCGTGCATCGCATTTTGCGAGCCCATTCTGATTCAGCGCGCATTCCATCAACTTCTCGCGAAGCCTTATCGGATAAGGCGCGGCGCGACACCTCGAGAAAATCCTCCGCATTGCTCAAGCGAAATGGCACGGCTCGTGCAGAGATAGGCACGCAGCAACATCCAACAACACATGCGATTCGAGGGCGACATGAACATTCAAACGACCAACACGACGATACGGGCAACCCTGATTGCGGCCAGCGTAGCCGCGATGCTTTCTCTCGGTGCTTGCGGCGGCTCCGGCAGCCTGAGTTCCGGCACCGGCAGCAACGGTAGCGGCTCCGCGGGAGGCACACTGTCCACCTCGGGTGGCGGCAGTGGTTCGATGGGTTCGGGCGGCTCGGGCTCGGGCACCACCACCGGCAGCAACGGCTCGGGAACGTCGGGCACGGGAACAGGCAACGGAACCGGAACGGGAACGGGCACCACCGCGGTCGCCAACGCGCTCGGCACGGTCGCGGGCAATACGGGCGGCGTGGTCAGCGACGTCGGCTCGACGGTCGGCAGCATCGGCACCGTGATCGGCTCGCAGACCTTGCCCGGCGTCAGCTCGCAAACCACGCAGGCCGCCGGCGGCATCGTCCAGCAAGTCGGCGCGGCCGTGTCCACGCTCGGCGGCGGGGTGTCGCAAGGGCTCGGCCAACTCGGCACCGGCGGCAACGCGGTCGGCACGACGGTCTCGAGCCTGGGAGGGGTCGTGGGTCATGTCGGCGGCGCGGTGACGGATGCGGGCAACCTCGTGACGAGCCTCGGCAGCGGCCCGCTCGCTCCGCTGTCGGCGATCACCTCGCCGCTCGGCGGCGTCGTCAACACGCTCGGCGGCGCGGTAACCAATGGCGGCAGCACGCTCACCACCGCCCTCTCGACGGGCCCGGTCCAGCAAGTCACGCAAACCCTCAGCACCGCAATCACGCCGATTACGTCGATGGTCGCCGCGACCACGCAGACGGTCGGCAACACCACCGGCCTCGGTGCACCGCTGAACGGCCTGCTCTCGGCGGTCGGCGGCGGTCTCGGCAAAGCCGGCGCGCTGTTGACCGCGACCGGCGGCAACCCGGTCACGGCTGCACTCGGCCACACGGTGACCGACACCGGGACGACAGTCGCTTCGGTGGGCGGCCTGCTCACGGGTGGCAGCGGCGGCAATCCGCTCGCTCCGCTGACCAGCGCACTCGGCGGCCTGACCGGCGGCACCAGCAGCGGTCCGCTCGCTCCGCTGACCAGCGCGCTCGGCGGCCTGACTGGCGGCACCAGCAGCGGTCCGCTCGCTCCGGTGACCGGCGTGCTCAGCAGCGTGACCGGCGCAGTTGGCGGCGCAGCCAGCGGCGGCAGCCCGCTCGCACCCGTCACCGGCCTGCTTTCGAGCGTGACGAGCGGCCTCTCCGGCGCGGCAGGCGGCAGCAGCGGCCCGCTCGCTCCGGTCACCGGCTTGCTGACGAGCGTGACGGGCGCGCTTGGCAGCGTCACGACCACGGCGAGCGCCACGCCGACTACGACGACCACGGCCGCCTCCACCAGCTCGGGCGCCGGTCTGTCGCTGTCGACCAGCACGGGTAAAGGCACGACAGGCAATCCGCTCGCACCGGTGACCTCGCTCGTCGGCGGCCTGCTCGGCGGATTGGGCAAGAAGTAAACAGGACGTTCGGAAACAGCACAAAAACGTAGCGCGAGACCAAGCCGGAGCGCGGCCCGCCAGCCGTGCTCCGGCACTACCCGAAGCCGACTGAACTGGGCGCGCCGCTCAGAGACCCGTTGCACCGGCGCACTGGAACCAACGCACACGACATCCAGAAGACACGGAGGAGCACACATGTCCACTCAACGTTTTTTTTCTCTCCACGCGACGTGCGCGACTGTGTCGTCGTTGCGCACACCATTGATCGCCGTGGCCGTCGCCGGCCTGCTCGCGGCGTGTGGCGGCAGCACCGTCAGCGCGCCGCCGACCACCTCGAGCACCGGTAGCGGCAGCGGCTCCGGCTCGACCACCGGCGGCACCACCACCACCAAGACCGGCACCACCGGCCTCGCCACCGCGGCCGCACAGACCACCAACGACCTCGGCTCGACGATCGCCTCGCAGACCATTCCGGGCCTGAGCCCGCAGGTCACGCAAGGTCTCGGCAATGCCGTGTCGAGCACGAGCGGCACGCTGAACGCGCTCGCCAATGCCGTGAGCAGCGGCGTCGGCCAGACCGGCACCACGGCCAATCCGGTCGGCACCACGGTTGCCGGACTCGGCTCCGTGGTCGGGTCGACGAGCGGCGTCGTGCAAGGATTGAGCACGGCGGTCGGCGGTCTCGGCAGCGGCAATCTCGCGCCGCTGTCGCCGCTCACGACACCGTTGGCCAGCACCCTCTCCACCGCCGCGGGCGCACTAAACGCCGGAGGCGCGACACTCGGCAATTCGCTCGGCTCGGTGCCCGTGCAGCAGATCACGCAACCGATCAGCACCGCCATCACGCCGATCGTGACAACGGCCGGCCTCGTCACGCAAACGGTCGGCACGCAGACCGGCCTCGGCGCACCGCTCGGCGGCGTGCTCGCGCAAGTGGGCGGCGCGTTGAGCTCCGCCGGCTCGCAAGTAGGCGGCGCCACGAAGAACCCGCTCGGCGCCGATCTCGGCACGGTGGTCGGCTCGCTCGGCAACACCGTGACGAATGCTGGCGGCCTCGTCAATCCGAACGGCCCGAACGGCGCCATGCCGATTCCCGGACTGATTACGAGCCTCGTCGGCAGCACGAACGTCAACGTCGCCAATGGGCCGCCCGCCAGTAGCAATCCGTTCGGCCCGCTGCAAAGTTCGCTGGCGAGTCTCGGCCTTGGCAGCAATCCGGTCGGCTCGTTATCGACACTGCTCGGCGGCACCCCGCTCGCCGGCCTGACCTCGGCGCTAAGCGGCACGCCGCTGGGTTCGCTGACTTCCGGTCTGAATGGCACGCCGTTGAGTTCGCTGACTTCGGTGCTGGGCGGTTCGCCGTTGAGTTCGTTGACTTCGACGCTGGGCGGTTCGCCGTTGAGCTCGCTGACTTCGACGCTGGGCGGTTCGGGTAGCGCTTCGAATCCGTTGTCGACGCTGACCGGCGCGCTGTCCGGCGTAACGAGCGGCACTTCGGGTAGCGGCGCTCAGCCGCTCGCGCCGGTGACCGCACTGGTCGGCCAGTTGACCGGCACGCTCAGTTCGGCGGCAGGCTCGACGAGCGGCTCGGGCACCGCGACGGGCGGCTTGACGACCCTGCTCGGCGGCTTGCTGCCGGCAACCCATAAATAGTAAGCCTAACTGTCTTGCGGCTATCGCACGCATCATCTATCCGCTGAGACTTGCTCGAAGCAAGCTCATCGGATGGAACCTGAAGCCGTGAATAGCCAATGCGCATAAACAGTCAGATTCATCACGTGCTCCGGTTTTTTTCGGCGAAGGCTCAAGCCCCCCGGAGCATGTGACGTAATACATGCAAGCATGGCAGCACGCATCGAGCCACATATAAGCGTTCGCAACCCGCCCGGCCAGGCAACGCGAGCGCGACACAAGAACGGCACACGAGGAAGATCCGATGAAACTCGGGTATGGCAGCACATGGACCGTCGTAGTCGCCGCGATTGCGGCGAGCACCCTACAGATGCAGGCACACGCGCAGTCCCGCGCGGGCAGCACGGCAGTTGGCGGCAATCCCCTGGATTCGCTGCCGCAGATCAAGGCACCCGACAAAGGGCCCAACGTGACCGTGCAAGTCGCACCGCAAGCCCCCCAACTCGAAGAATTGCTCGCCCGCCACATCACGCCCTCGCGCATTCAGGTCGAGGGCGTGAAGTCCATTCCATTCGACGACGTCGCACAACGCTTCACGCCGCTTGTCGGTAAAGACACGACAATCGGCGATCTGATCCAGGTCGCCAACGGCGTCACGAAGCTCTATCAGGATCGCGGCTTCGCGCTCTCGTTCGCGTTTGTTCCGGCGCAGACATTCGAAGGCGGCGTGGTGCGCGTGACGGTGGTGGAAGGCTACGTGTCCGCGGTCAAGGTAACGGGCAAGGCGGGCGCCGTGGAAGACAAGATCCGCGCGATCGCCGACCACATCACCGCCGACCGCCCGTTGCGGCGCGCCACCTTCGAGCGTTATGTCAACGTGCTGGGCCTGCTGCCGGGCGTGAAGGTCGCGGCCAACGTGCCGCCACCGCAGAACACCGACGGCGCCACCACGCTCGAACTGAACGTGGAGCGCAAGCCGTTCGACGTCAGCACCGGGATCGACTTCAATCACCCCGGCGTACAAGGATTGTTGACCGCCACCGAAAACGGATTGACCTCGTTCGGCGAACAGTTGAGCGTGTCGGCCTTGCTGCCGAAGGGGCGTGACAACGTCACCTATCTCGCCACGCACGGCGCGGTGCCGATCGGCAGCAATGGCCTGCTCGCGAAGATCGACGCCTCGCACTATCGCGGCAACCCGACCGACAACCCGGGACTGCCCTCTTCGATCGAACGCACGGTCATCAACGACAAGGTGGGCGGCTCGCTGGCCTATCCGATCCTCTTGAGCAACACGCAGAGCGTGATCGGCACGGCGTCGGTCTACGCGTCGCACGACGAGGATCGCTACAACAACCACGACACGGGTGCGCAGATCGGCTTCCGCTCGCAAATACGCGTCATGCAGTTGCAGGCCGACTACACCGGCGTGCAGACCGGCCAGGTACGCCGTGCGAGTGTCAACGTGGCCAAGGCGTTCGACATTCTGGGCGCGTCGAAATCCGGCGACTCGAATGTGCCGGGCTCGCCCGTCACCAATCCGGCGTCGATCAACTTCGTGCGAACCGGCGCCAGCTTTTCGCAAACCAACGAGTGGCCGTTGAAGATCGGCACCGCGGTCTCGCTGACCGGCCAATACAGCGGCGTGTCGCTGCCTACCTCGGAACAGATCTCGTTCGGTGCGCAGCGGTTTGCGCAAGGCTATCAGCCGGGCGAAGCATCGGGCGATTCAGGCTGGGGCGCGATGTTCGAAGTCAATCGCGCTTTCACGCCGGGCTTCACGTATCTACGCACGCTCACACCCTACGTCTCGTTCGACATGGCGCGCGTCTATCTGCATGCGGGTACGCCCTCACCTTCGAAGCTTTCATCGATCGCCTTCGGCTTCCGGATCTCGGACGCGAAGTACTACAGCCTGGATCTGTCGGTGGCCAAAGCGATTGGCGATGCACCGGTGGAAAGCGCGTCACGCAGTCCGCGCATCAACGCGACGTTCTCCTACCAGCTGAACTGATTCGCCAAAGTGCCGCGTCCTGATTAGAGGGTCCACTATCAAACGGCGCGCGCACTTTCACGTATTCTGCGCTGACGATGTCGCGACCGGTGGCCCACGAGCTGCAATCCCAAGTAGCGCACCCAGCCGGACGATGCAGAACCTGAGAGGCCATGCAGACATCAGCAGGCATCACGGCGGCAAAGTACGAAGGCCGCCCGAGATGCCAATAACGCCGCGCGACCATGATCGCGCCGTCTTTAATCAAGGAGGAAGACAATGACGCAATTCACCCACCGTGCTCGCGCAATCGCGCTTCGCTCAGTCAAACATGCCGCGCTCGCCGGCGTCCTGCTCGCCAGCGCCGTGACGGCCATGGCGCAAGCCGACAGCCCGGTCGGCACGTGGCAAACCATCGACGATCATACCGGCCAGCCGAAAGCGCTCGTGCAGATCGCGCAGGACCGCAGCGGTTCGCTCAATGGCAAGGTGATCAAAGGACTCGGCGCGAACGACCAGCCGGACCGCCGCTGCACGGCATGCACCGACGCGCGCAAGGATCAGCTGATTCTCGGCATGACGATCATTAGCGACATGAAGAAGGACGGCGACGCCTGGGACCACGGGCAGATCCTCGACCCGGAAAACGGCAAGCTCTACAAGTGCAAGATGCACCTGGAAGACGGTGGAAACAAACTGGTCGTGCGCGGCTATATCGGCGTTTCGTTGCTGGGCCGTTCGCAGACGTGGGTACGTCAACAATGATGCGCGCGTAGTTCAGATGTAACGCGGCGAGTTCGGCGCGAGGCGCGCACCTATGCGCCGAAGCACCTGGCAGAGCCCGGGCCACACCGCGAGAGAAATAAAGGGGACTTGAGCGCGGAAGAACCCGAGAGAGACTCACAAGAAACGGCCGACGATCATCATCGTTCGGCCGTTTTCTTTTGTTTGGAGTCGCCCGTTCGAATCCGTCATGCAGCGTGTTTGAAGGGCGAATTGAACACGAACGGCGAGGACGGCAGCGGCTGCGGCGATGCCGGGCTGAACACCGCAGGCGAGACGACCGCCGCTTTTTGTGTTTCGGCACTCTTCTGCTCCGCACTCACGTGCGAGCGCATCCGACCTTCCATGAGCGCGCACAACTCGACGCTCGCCGCGCCGAACAGTTGTTCCATCACCCGTTTGAGTACGCCGGATTCATACCACGCCTTGAAGCGGCGATGGCAGGTTTGATACGACGGGTATCGACGCGGCATGGCGGACCAGGTGGCGCCGCTGTACATGACCCACAGCACGCCGTTCAGTACAGAGCGCGTATTGGCGAGCGGCCGGCCACGCAGTTCCGAGCGCGGACGCAGTTCCGGCAGAAGAGGTGCGATACGTTGCCATTCTTCGTCGTTGATATCACGGTAGGGATTCATGGTTTCTCCTTTGTCAGAACCTCGACAAAAGATAGCCAGTCGCCCGCGGCCGGAGAATAAGACCAATCCGAATCTTGAAAATACGCCGGGTGCAGTTGCCCCGTTCGCCAATGCCGTGCGATCTATCGCGAAAGCACCGCCGGCGGTACCACGCGGTGTGTCAGGTCAGCGACGTATCGACGATCCGCCGTGGCGCGTCGAGATACTCTTTCGACTGCATTTCGACGATACGTGAGACCGTTCGGGTGAACTCGTTCGCCATCGGACCGTCCACATACAGTTGCTCGGGCGGCACGGCGGCGGACATCAACAGTTTCACTTTGTGGTCGTAAAACACGTCGATCAACCAGGTGAAACGGCGCGCTTCCGAAGCCATGCGCGCCGACATCTGCGGCACGCCCGAGAGCACCACGGCGTGAAAGCGGCTTGCCAGTTCCAGATAGTCGTTCTGCGAGCGCGGACCGCCGCACAACGTGGCGAAGTCGAACCACACGACGCCGTCGGCGCGGCGCAGCGCCTTCAGCTCGCGTTTTTCGATATGCAGGATCGGGCTCTCGTCGGGAACGGCGGCAAGGCGACCGAATGCGTCGCGCAACGCCTTGTCGGCGGCGGCGCCAAGCGGCGAGTGATACACCTCCACCTGAGCCAGGGTTCTCTGCCGGTAGTCGATGCCCGCATCGACGTTGATCACGTCGAGCTTTGCCTTGATGAGTTCGATCGCCGGCAACATCCGGTCGCGATGCAGTCCGTCCGGATACAGCGTGTCCGGATCGTAGTTGGAGGTCATCACGAACTGCACGCCGTTTTCGAACAGCTTGTCGAGCAGGCGGTACAGGATCATCGCGTCGGCGATATCCGACACGTGGAATTCGTCGAAACAGATCAACCGGTAGCGCTTCGCGATCCGGCGCGCGAGTTCGTCGAGCGGATCGGCCTGACCTTTCAGATCTTCTAGTTCCCGGTGCACTTCGCGCATGAACTCGTGGAAATGCAGACGTGTTTTGCGATGCAACGGCACGATCATGTAGAAGCTGTCCATCAGGAAGCTCTTGCCGCGCCCTACACCGCCCCACATATACACGCCGCGTGGCAGATCCGGGTGGATGATCAGTTTCTTGAACGCGTTCGAGCGGCGCGACTTGTATTCGGTCCACTCTTCATAGCACCGCTGCAGACGGTCGACCGCCGCGCGTTGCGCCGGGTCCGATTGGTAACCCCGCGTCTGCAGTTCTTTTTCGTAGTATTCGGTGACGTTCATCGTGTTGCCGTTGCTGCAAATAGAAAGGCGGGAGGGAATGAACCCGCCCGCCTTCGTGGTAATGCCGGAGTACTGTCAGTCAGGCGTGCGCGTGATTACATGTTCAGCGCGCGCTTGTCGACGGCCAGTGCCGCCTCGCGCATGACTTCCGACAGCGACGGGTGCGGATGGCAAATGCGGCCGATGTCTTCCGACGCCGCCTTGAATTCCATCGCCACCACGGCTTCCGCGATCAGGTCCGATGCGTTGGCCGAGATGATGTGCACGCCGAGCAGTTCGTCGGTCTTCGCGTCGGCGATCATCTTGACGAAACCATCCGCCTTGTTGATGCCCAGTGCGCGACCGTTCGCCATGAACGGGAACTGACCCGTCTTGATCTCGCGGCCTTCGGCCTTCAACTGCTGCTCCGTCTTGCCGACCCATGCGATTTCCGGTTCGGTGTAGATCACCCACGGAATGCAGTTGTAGTCGATATGCGGCTTCTGACCGTCGATGATTTCGGCAACCAGCACGCCTTCGTCTTCGGCCTTGTGCGCGAGCATCGGGCCACGCACCACGTCGCCGATCGCGTACACATTCGGCACCGCCGTTGCGCAGTGGTCGTCGACGTCGATGAAACCGCGCTCGTTGGCCTTCAGGCCGATCGCTTCGAGACCGAGGTTGTCGGTGTTCGGCACGCGGCCGATCGACACGATCAGGCGGTCGGCTTCCAGCGTCTGCGCGTTGCCGTCCTTGTCCGTGTACGCGATCGTCACGCCGTTGTCGGTCGTCTTCACTTCGCCGACCTTCACGCCGACGTGGATGTCCAGACCCTGCTTCTTGAACTGCTTGGCCGCTTCTTTAGCCAGCGCCTGATCAGCCGCCCCGAGGAATTCCGGCAGCGCTTCGAGCACGGTCACTTCCGCACCCAGACGACGCCACACCGAACCCAGTTCCAGACCGATCACGCCTGCGCCGATCACGGCCAGTTTCTTCGGAGCCGTGTCGAAGCTCAGCGCGCCTTCGTTATCGGCGACGATCTTGTTGTCGACCGGAATGTTCGGCAGATGGCGCGCCTTCGAACCCGTGGCGATGATCACGTTCTTTGCCGTGACCACTTCGGTTTCGCCTTCGCCGCTCACTTCGATCTGCACGCCGGCGTCCGTCTTGCCGGTGAACTTGCCGTGACCCTTGAGCCACGTGATCTTGTTCTTGCGGAACAGGAATTCGATGCCCTTCGTCATCTTTTCGACGATGCCTTCCTTGCGGGCCAGCATCTTCGAGATATCGACCTTCACGTTTTCCACGGAGATGCCGTGGTCGGCGAGGTGATGCGACGCGTTTTCAAACTCTTCCGACGACGCGAGCAGCGCCTTCGACGGAATGCAACCCACGTTCAGACACGTGCCGCCGAGCTTCAGCGCGCCGGCCGGGTTCTTCCATTTTTCGATACATGCGACGGTCTTGCCGAGCTGCGCTGCGCGAATAGCGGCGATATAACCGCCAGGGCCTGCGCCGATCACGACGACGTCAAATTCTTTGGACATGACAATCCTTTTGAGGGCGGAACGGCGCGCGGCCACGCTTCGTGGCGCGCGGCGTTCCTGTACTGCGGAATGCGAAAGACGTGTTGCTTGCCTGATGCTTATATGGTGCCGGCTCGCCCTACGACAAGCCGGCACCGGCCGGGCCGGTGATTACAGGTCCAGCAGCAGGCGAGCCGGATCTTCCAGCGCATCCTTCATGGCAACCAGCGACAGCACCGCTTCGCGACCGTCGATGATCCGGTGGTCGTACGACAGCGCCAGGTAGTTCATCGGGCGGATCACGATCTGGCCGTTTTCGACCACAGCGCGTTCCTTCGTGGCGTGCACGCCCAGAATCGCGGATTGCGGCGGGTTGATGATCGGGGTCGACAGCATCGAACCGAACACACCACCGTTCGAGATCGAGAACGTGCCGCCGGTCATTTCTTCGATCGACAGCTTGCCGTCTTTCGCCTTCTGGCCGAATTCGGCGATCTTCTTCTCGATGTCGGCGAGGCTCAGCTGATCCGCATTGCGCAGGATCGGCACCACCAGACCGCGCGGCGAACCGACCGCGATACCGATGTCGAAGTAGCCGTGATAGACGATGTCGTTACCGTCGATCGACGCGTTCACCAGCGGGAACTTCTTCAGCGCGTGAACCGCCGCCTTCACGAAGAACGACATGAAGCCGAGCTTCACGCCATGTTCCTTCTCGAACTTGTCTTTGTACTTGTTGCGCAGGTCCATCACCGGCGCCATGTTCACTTCGTTGAACGTGGTCAGGATGGCGTTGGTTTGCTGCGACTCGAGCAGACGCTCGGCGATACGAGCGCGCAGACGCGACATCGGCACGCGTTGTTCCGGGCGGTCCTTCAGCCATTGGTCAGCCGAAGCCGGCGCCTTGACGTCCGGCAGCGACGGCTTCGCAGCCTTCGGTGCTGCGGCCGGAGCCGGTGCGGGTGCGGCCGTGGCAGCAGGAGCGCCCGCAGTCAGCACGTCACCCTTGGTGATGCGGCCGTCGCGGCCCGTGCCGGCGACGTCGCCCGCGCCCAGGCCCTTCTCGGCCATCAGCTTGCCGGCAGCCGGCGAAGCAGCGGTGTTGGCACCCGTTGCGGATGCGGCTTGAGCCGCCGGAGCCGGTGCAGCGGCGGGTGCCGGTGCGGCTTGCGGAGCGGGCTTCACTTCGGCTTCGACAGCAGCGGCGCCTGCCGTGCCTTCGGTGTCGATCTTGGCGATCACCTGATCAGCGACGACGGTATCGCCGTCGTTCGCGATGACTTGCGCGAGCACGCCGGCCGAGGGTGCCGGCACTTCGAGCACGACTTTGTCGGTCTCGATTTCGATGAGAATTTCGTCTTGAGCAACAGCCTCGCCGGGCTTCTTCTTCCACTGCAGCATCGTGGCTTCCGAAACCGACTCGGAGAGCTGGGGAACCTTGACTTCAACAATAGCCATTATGAATATCCTGAATACGTATCGGGTGACGGCGCGCGATCCATGGATCCGCCGACCGCCTGCGAACCTTGACTGCCGCGCTGATCATTCAGATGCGGCACGGGAAAGCGCCCTGCGCTTTCCCGGTTCGGCTCTTGTGATTATTTAGCGATCGACGCGCTCTTGAGGCGGCCGAAAGCGCCTTCGACCAGCGCCTTCTGCTGCTCGTAGTGCTTCGCGTAGTAGCCGACTGCCGGCGAGGCCGAAGCCGGACGTCCGCTGTATGCCAGCTTCTGCCCTTCCTTCATGCCGTCCTTCAGGTGGTGCTCGATGTAGAACCACGGGCCTTGATTCTGCGGCTCGTCCTGCACCCAGACCACTTCGGTCGCGTTGTCGTACTTCTTCATTTCCGCTTCGAACTGCTTGTGCGCGAACGGATAGAGCTGTTCGATACGGATGATCGCGACGTCGTTCGACTTCGATTCACGGCGATGCGCCAGCAGGTCGTAGTACACGCGGCCCGAGCACACGACCACGCGCTTGACCTTCTTCGCGTCGATCGCTTCGTCGATTTCGCCGAGGATCGGCTGGAACGCGCCCTTCGCCAGTTCGGACAGATCCGACACGGCTTCCTTGTGACGCAGCAGCGACTTCGGCGTGGCGACGATCAGCGGCTTGCGGAACAGGCGGATCATCTGACGGCGCAACAGGTGGAAAATCTGCGCCGGCGTGGTCGGTTGAACGACCTGCATGTTGTGGTCTGCGCACAATTGCAGGAAACGCTCGATACGTGCCGACGAGTGCTCCGGACCCTGACCTTCGTAGCCATGCGGCAGCAGCATGGTGAGACCCGAAACGCGGCCCCACTTCACTTCGCCCGACGAGATGAACTGGTCGATCACGACTTGCGCGCCGTTCACGAAGTCGCCGAACTGCGCTTCCCACGCGACGAACGTATTCGGTTCAGCGGTCGAGTAACCGTATTCGAAGCCCAGCACCGCTTCTTCCGACAGCACCGAGTCGATCACCGTGAACTTCGCCTGACCTTCGGCGATGTTCTGCAGCGGCACGTACGTGCCGTCGTTCCAGCGTTCGCGGTTCTGATCGTGCAGCACCGCGTGGCGGTGCGTGAACGTGCCGCGGCCCGAGTCCTGACCGGTCAGGCGAACCGCGTAGCCCGAAGCGACCAGCGACGCGAATGCCAGGTGTTCGCCCATGCCCCAGTCGAGCTTCGCTTCGCCACGGCCCATCGCGCGACGGTCGTTAATGACGCGCTCGACCAGCGGGTGAACCTTGAAGTTTTCCGGAATCGTGGTGATGCGCTCAGCAAGGCGCTTCAGTTCCGCGAGCGGCACTGCGGTATCCGCGGCGTCGGTCCACTTGCGGTTCAGGAACGGCACCCAGTCCACCGCGTACTTGCTCTTGTAGTTCGAGAGCACCGGGTCGACCGTGTGATGGCCTTCGTCCATGGCCTTGCGGTAGGCCTTGACGTATTCGTCCGCGTCGGCAGCCGTGATCACGCCTTGCTGCACCAGCTTTTCAGCGTACAGCGCGCGCGTGCCCGGGTGCTTGGCGATCGTCTTGTACATCAGCGGCTGCGTGACAGCCGGCGTGTCCTGCTCGTTGTGACCCAGCTTGCGGAAGCAGACGATGTCGACGACGACGTCCTTGTGGAACTGCATGCGGAAGTCGATAGCCAGCTGCGTAGCCAGCACCACTGCTTCAGGATCGTCACCGTTCACGTGCAGCACCGGCGCTTCGATCATCTTGACCACGTCCGAGCAGTACAACGTGGAGCGCGAGTCGCGCGGGTCCGACGTCGTGAAGCCGATCTGGTTGTTGATGACGATGTGCAGCGTGCCGTGCGTGCCGTAACCACGCGTTTGCGCGAGGTTCAGCGTTTCCATCACGACGCCCTGGCCGGCGAAAGCCGCGTCGCCGTGGATCTGCACCGGCAGCACTTGCAGGCCGCTGTCGTCGCCGCGACGGTCCATACGGGCCTTGGCCGAACCTTCGACCACCGGGTTGACGATTTCGAGGTGCGACGGGTTGAACGCGAGCGACAGGTGGACCGGGCCGCCTTCGGTCGAGACGTCCGACGAGAAACCCTTGTGGTACTTCACGTCGCCGGCCGGCAGGTCGTCGTGGTGCTTGCCTTCGAATTCGGCGAACAGATCCGCCGGCATCTTGCCGAGCGTATTGACCAGCACGTTCAGACGGCCACGGTGAGCCATGCCGATGACGATTTCCTGAACGCCGTTGGCGCCGCCGTGACGCACGACTTCGTCCATCGACGCGATGAAGCTTTCGCCGCCTTCGAGCGAGAAGCGTTTCTGGCCGACGTACTTGGTGTGCAGGAAGCGCTCGAGGCCTTCAGCGGCCGTCAGGCGATTCAGGATGTGCTTTTTCTTTTCGTTCGAGAAGCTCGGCGTGGAACGGATCGATTCCAGCTTCTCTTTCCACCAGCGCTTCTGCTCCGGATCGCTGATGTACATGTACTCGGCGCCGATCGTGCCGCAGTACGTGTCGCGCAGTGCCTTGACGATCTCACGCAGCGAAGCACGCTCGAATCCGAAATACAGATTCGTGGCGCTGAACTCCTGGTCCATGTCGGCTTCGGTGAAGTCGTAGAACGCGGGTTCGAGTTCGGGGATGGCGGGACGTTCGCGGCGCTTCAGGGGATCGAGATTGGCCCATTGCGAGCCGAGGAAGCGATATGCGCCGATGAGGGACTGCACATAGACTTGCTTTCGCGCGGTGGCGAGGTCTTCGCCGCCGGTTGCGGTGCGCGGGATGAAGGCGTTGGCCTTGGCGCGTTGCGCAAACGATTCGACGATCGGGCCATGGGCCACGTCGTTGGCATTGCTGCCATCCGATGCAGGGACGTTCTGCAACGCGTCGAAATAGCTGCGCCAGTTCTCGGGCACTGACGCCGGATTATCGAGATACGCTTCGTACATTTCTTCTACGTACGGAGCATTGCCGCCGAACAGATAAGAGTTCGACTGGAATTGCTTCATCATTTTTACGCTCACCTTTCTTCGAGCTTCTCGAGAAATAGCGGGTTACAGAACCTTCCGCGACACGGCCTGACCGTTTAGCGGATTGCGCGAATCAAGTCTTGCTTGGAAGGACCTAAAACTTTGCACCCGGGGAGCATATCACAGAACGGATAGTGCAGATAGCAGACGGACCGGCCCCAGAGCCCGTCCGGACGGCGTTTGCGCGTCGTTTCGAAAATCCGCAAGAGTGCATGGCGCCATGCGCAACGATCGCCCTCAATAGGAGGCGCCCGCATGCATAGACACGAAGAGAGAAATCATGTTGTGGGGGCGCACCGCTGTTCGCCGTGGTGCGTCAACAAGACGAGGCCGCGGACACCGGCACCTTCTGGCCACCTCGGATGTAGTGGCTGCTCAATACCCTGCCCGGTGACGTTTTCCACAGACTGCATGCACGCAATACGGTTCCGGCATTGAAAGGCCGACGAGAGGATCGCGGCTTATCAAAGGAAGCGATGCGTATCGGTATGCCGTTACTTTCATGGTGTTTTTACGATTTTCCAAAGGAATGACCTAATGGGACTCACTGTCCAGAGCATGAGCGCAGTTATGCAGAAACAGGTTTCCGACAGCACGTCTTTCGCACCGAAAACGCCGGCACAGACACCAGCGGTGTTCCCGGGCCAGATTTTGCCCGGGGACAGGCGCACACCGCGACATGAGCGCTCCGTCGATCCGACACCGGGCGCGATCGGCAACGGACCGACCGACCCTGCGAAACAAGGGCCGGGCGCCGATCAGACACTGGATCGGGAAAAACGCGGCCAGGTGCTGGGCGCCTGCAGCGGGTCCCACTTCCGGGAATGCAGAGGCGGAGAGGAGCTTCTCCACGATGCAACATCGCACGAAAGATTCGATCAGGCCTACCACGCCAGGACGAGAAACGGCCCCGATGGGAAGGGCAGTTGCCAAGGCGTTGTTTTCGAAGCCATGCGCCGCGTTGATCGCGCGACCGATGGCGCCTCCGCCCCCGACACCTTGCCGGCCGCTATCCGCAATATGAACAGGGATATGGACACCCTGTCAGCGTCAAACGACGGGGGCATTTATGACCGTATCGACGGTTTCCAGAGAGGGTCCAGGCTCCCGCCACTCGCTAACTATCGCCAGTCGTCGAGCACTAATTTCAACCCCGACGGCAGGACTGATCGCTCGACCCGCATCGACGGATTGATCCATTCCTTCGATGGCAACACCATGCCTGAAGGCGGCCTCGCATACGTACGTTTAGGCATCCGGCACGCTGACTCGATGGCATCGGAGCCATACGGACACGCGTTAGCCATACAGCATCTTCCGGGCGGGAGCCAGTACACACTTTTCGATCCGAACAACGGCGCCTTCACGTATAGCAACCTTGCGGATATGCAAAACTCTTTGAGCAATTACCTAGGTACAGCATTCTCAGAGGATGGATACGTGGTCGCCCCGGATAGCGTTAATTTCTATACACCGCCCACAGCACGTGATTGGGGCTCAGCAGCGCCGATCACCACAGTTGCCCCACCCGGCGTCGTTCTGCCCGAGACCAATGAATTGCTGCAACACTTTGGACTCCACCACACCCAACTCTAAACCTCAACTCACACAAAGCACGAATCACGGCCGACAAATGTAACCTGTCCCGGCCGCCGCCCAAATGAAAGAAGCCGTTCCGGACAAGTCCGGAACGGCTTCTTTTTATCCACGCGGCGCCGAGGTCAGTAACAGCAGCACCTCAAGCGCACGTGCCATTCACTCAGTCCACCGCGCCCTTACGGCTCGCGCTGCGGCGCTCGTGTTCCTTCAGATAACGCTTGCGCAGACGGATGGATTGCGGCGTGACTTCGACCAGTTCGTCGTCGTCGATGAATTCGACCGCGTATTCCAGCGACATCTGGATCGGCGGCACGAGGCGCACCGCTTCGTCCGTACCCGACGAACGCACGTTGGTCAGCTGCTTGCCCTTGATCGGGTTCACGACCAGGTCGTTGTCACGGCTGTGAATGCCGATGATCATGCCTTCGTACAGCGGCTCGCCCGGCGACACGAACATACGGCCGCGATCCTGCAGCTTCCACAAGGCGTACGCGACTGCCGCGCCGTCGTCCTGCGAGATCAGCACGCCGTTGCGACGCTCGCCGACCGCGCCTTCGCGCACCGGCTGATACGAGTCGAACGTGTGGCTCATCAGGCCCGTGCCGCGCGTGAGCGTGAGGAATTCCGACTGGAAGCCGATCAGGCCGCGCGCCGAAATACGGTATTCGAGACGCGTACGGCCACGGCCGTCCGACGCCATGTCGAGCATTTCGCCCTTACGGCGGCCCAACTCTTCCATCACGCCGCCCTGGTGGCCGTCTTCCATGTCGACCGTCAGGTTTTCGTACGGCTCGTGCTTCACGCCGTCGACTTCCGTCATCACCACGCGCGGACGCGACACGGCCAGCTCGTAGCCTTCGCGACGCATGTTTTCCACCAGAATGGTCAGGTGCAGCTCACCGCGGCCCGCCACTTCGAACGTGGTTTCGTCGCCGGTTTCCTTCACGCGCAGCGCGACGTTGTGGTTCAGCTCCTTCATCAGGCGGTCACGGATCTGACGGCTCGTGACGAACTTGCCTTCGCGGCCGGCCAGCGGCGACGAATTGACGAGGAAGTTCATGGTCAGCGTCGGTTCGTCGACGGTGATCATGGGCAGCGCTTCCGGTTGTTCCGGTGCGCAGATGGTCACGCCAATGCCGATTTCTTCGATACCGTTGATCAGCACGATGTCGCCGGCTTCAGCCGAGTCGACCTGCACGCGCTCCAGACCCTTGAACGACAGCACCTGGTTGATCTTGCGGTTCAGGATCGCGCCGTCGGGACCCGAACGGACGGCGACCGCCATGCCGGGCTTGATGCGGCCACGCGTGATACGGCCGACGCCGATACGGCCGACATACGACGAATAGTCCAGCGACGTGATCTGCAGTTGCAGCGGCGCCTCCGGATCGGCCGGACGGACCGGCACGTGTTGCAGCACAGCCTCGAACAGCGGGCGCATATCGCCTTCGCGCACGTCCGGGGTCAAGCCTGCGTAGCCGTTCAGACCCGATGCGTAGACGATCGGGAAGTCGAGTTGTTCGTCGGTTGCGCCGAGCTTGTCGAACAGGTCGAACGTCTGGTTGATCACCCAGTCGATCCGCGCGCCCGGCCGGTCCACCTTGTTGATCACGACGATCGGCTTCAGGCCGAGCGCCAGCGCCTTCTTGGTCACGAAGCGCGTTTGCGGCATCGGACCTTCAACGGCGTCGACCAGCAGCAGCACGGAGTCGACCATCGACAGCACGCGCTCCACTTCACCGCCGAAGTCCGCGTGGCCCGGGGTGTCGACGATGTTGATGTGCGTGCCTTCGTACTCGACCGCGCAGTTCTTGGAAAGAATCGTGATGCCACGTTCTTTTTCGATGTCGTTCGAGTCCATCACCCGCTCAGCGATCTGCTGGTTGTCACGGAACGTGGCGGTTTGACGGAGGAGCTGGTCGACGAGCGTGGTCTTGCCGTGGTCGACGTGGGCAATGATGGCGATGTTGCGTAGGGCGCGAGTCATAGGAACCTGGAGACAGTTGAGTGCGCCAGCAGAGCAGCATTGTGTACGAAGCCAACAAAGCCCAAAGCGCACTTTTGGGAACCCAACATTATAGCACGCGCAAATGAAGCTTTCTGGTATTCCCTGATAAGCCCGCCGTCTTCCTCGTAGCGGCGCGCCGGAAATAAAGTGTAAGGGGCGGCAAAACCCTACGCAAAATCGCGCGGACCTTGTCTTGAGATGGAATAGACCTTTGCCTAAGCTGTAATAACACTTGCCGCGTCAACCAACCGCCCACTATAATCCTGCCTAGTCAACCATTGCATTCGCACGAGAATCATGACCGAGCCGTCTTCCACACCCACGCCGGACGTCATCAGTGAGTACCAGTTAGGCGAAAGCGTCGGCTACCTGATCTCGCGAGTGAAATCGACCATGTCGAACCTGGTCAATCAGCGCAGCATGGCCGAGTTGGGCATCACCAGCCAGCAAGGCAGCATCCTGTTCATGGTGGCGAGCGGCAAGTGCCTGCTGGCGGCCGAACTGGCGCGTGAATATGGCATCGACGCAAGCGCCATCACGCGTCTGATCGACCGGCTGGAAAAGCGCGGCCTGCTCACACGGGTGCGCAGCAACGAAGACCGCCGGGTCGTGCGCCTCGCGCTGACGCCGGAAGGTCTCGCGATCGCCGCCAGAATGCCGGCTATTTTCACCGGCGTGATGGACAACCTGCTCGGCGGCTTCACCCCGGAAGAAGTAGGTTTTCTGAAGAGCATGCTGCGCCGCGTGCTCCTCAATTCCGGCGACCAAACGGGACTAACCCGTGATGCAGCAAGCAATTTTGACAGTAAATCGTAAGAAATTGCTTGCAGCGTCCATCATTACAATTCACTCAAAGAGTCGAGCGATGAAATCCCTTTCCCTGTCCGCGCCCGCGCTTTCGAGCCGGGCCGCTGTCGCCGCCGCGGTGACGGTGCTCGCCCTCACAGGGTGCGCGAACTACATCGGCATGAAAAGCGACAAGCAGATGTCGTCGCCGGCCCAGTACGAGTCCGCGCAGAGCCTGCCCGCTCAGAGCGGCCAGTGGCCGTCGCTCGATTGGGCCAACCAGTTCGGCGACCCGCAACTGCCCAAGCTGATCGCGGAAGCGCTGGAAGGCAGCCCGTCGATCGCGCAAGCCCAGGCGCGGCTCGCCAAAGCCTCGTCCTATATCGAGAGTTCGCGCGCGGCCCTTTATCCGAAGGCCAACGCCAGCTACTCGTGGACCCGCGAGCTCTTCTCCGAAAACGCGCTCTACCCGCCTCCGTACGGCGGCACCTGGTATAGCGAGAACAATGTGCTCGCGAGCGCGTCGTGGGATCTGGACCTGTGGGGTAAGAATCGCCAGCGTCTCGGCCAGGCCGTGTCGCAGGAAAAGGCCGCTGAGGCCGACATGCAGCAGGCGCGCGTCACGCTCGCGGCGTCGGTGGCCAGCACGTACAACCAGCTCGCGCAGCTGTACGCGTTGCGCGACATCGCCGCGCGCGAAATCGCCAACCGCCAGGATATCGGCCGCATCACCAACGGCCGCGTGGCCGCCGGCCTCGACACCAATGTCGAGCGGCAAACCGCGAACGGCAACATCGCGACCACCCAGGCCAATTTGACCGACCTCGACGGCCAGATCACGGTCGTGCGCTACCAGTTGGGCGCGCTGCTCGGCAAGGGTCCGGATCGCGGCCTGCAGATCGCCGAACCCACGCTGACCAAGGGCGACGTCGTGGCGCTGCCGAACAATCTGCCCGCCGACCTCGTGGCGCGCCGCGCGGATATCGTCGCCGCCCGCTGGCAGGTCGAAGCCGCGATGCACGACGTGAAGGAAGCCAAGGCCGAATTCTTCCCGGACGTGAACCTCGCGGCCGGCTTCGGTTTCGACGCGTTCGGCTGGGGCCGCTTCCTCAAGGCCGGCAGCCGCCAGATGCAATTCGGCCCGGCGATTCATCTGCCGATCTTCGACGCCGGCGCGCTGCGCTCGCAACTGAAAGGCCGTTATGCCGACTTCGACCTCGATGTGGCGAACTACAACCAGACGCTGATCAACGCGCTCTCGGATGTCGCGACGCAAGTGTCGTCGATCAAGTCGATCGACCAGCAGCAAGGCGACGCACAGCGCGCGCTCGACGCATCGACCAAGGCATATCAGCTGGCGGTGATCCGCTACAAGGCCGGCTTGTCACCGCAGTTGCAGGTGCTGACCGCCGACCAGAACCGCCTCGCCGCTGAGCAGACGGTCACCAGCCTGAAGATGCGCCGCCGCGACATGCAGATCAGCCTCATCAAGGCGCTCGGCGGCGGTTTCGACGCGACGCAAACCGGCCTCGTGGTGCCGACCGATGCCCCGGCATCGGCCACCGCCGCGACCGCAGCGGCAAATTGAGCGCGCGAACCACGGCCAGAACGAACACTCGCACGAACATCCGAATAAACGACGACGCTTGAGAGAACCCGGAGCACATCAATGAGCACCCCCCAGCAGCCCGCGGCTAACACCCAACCGGCACAATCGGCGAATAACGGCAAACGCAAGCGCATGATGACGCTGCTCGTCATCGTGATCCTGATCGCCGCGATCGCTTACGGCCTTTACTACTTCCTCGTCGCGCGTTTTCACGAAGACACCGACGACGCGTATGTGAATGGCAACGTCGTCCAGATCACGCCGCAAGTCACCGGCACGGTCGTCGCCGTGAACGCGGACGACACCCAGACGGTGAAGGCCGGCGACCCGCTCGTCGTGCTCGATCCGGCCGACGCCCGCGTCGCGCTGGAACAGGCCGAGGCCAATCTGGCGCAGACGGTGCGCCAGGTGCGCGGCCTGTTCGCCGACGACAATCAATATCAGGCGCAAGTCGCCGTGCGTCAGGCCGACCTGTCGCGCGCCCAGGACGACCTGAAGCGCCGTATGACGGTTGCGCAAACCGGCGCCGTGTCGCAGGAAGAAATCTCGCACGCCCGCGACGCCGTGAAGAGCGCGCAAGCCGCCGTCGACGCCGCCCAGCAGCAACTGGCGTCGAACCGCGCGCTGACCGCCAACACCACGATCGCGAATCACCCGAACGTGCAGGCCGCCGCCGCGAAGGTCCGCGACGCATACCTGAACAACGCGCGTAACAACCTGCCGGCGCCGGTCACGGGCTACGTGGCGAAACGCTCGGTGCAGGTCGGCCAGCGCGTCTCGCCGGGCACTCCGCTCATGGCGATCGTGCCGCTCGGCGGCGTGTGGGTCGACGCGAACTTCAAGGAAGTGCAGCTCAAGCACATGCGCATCGGCCAGCCGGTCGAACTGACGGCCGACGTGTACGGCTCGTCGGTGGTGTATCACGGCAAGGTGGTCGGCTTCTCGGCCGGCACGGGTTCGGCGTTCTCGCTGTTGCCCGCGCAGAACGCGACCGGCAACTGGATCAAGGTGGTGCAGCGTCTGCCGGTGCGGATCGCGCTCGATCCGAAGGAACTCGAACAGCACCCGCTGCGCATCGGCCTGTCGATGCAGGCTGACGTGAGCATCAAGGACGACAACGGCGGCCAGCTCGGTCAGGCGCCGAACACGGTCTATCAGACCAACGTGTTCGAAAAGTACGGTGACGAGGCCGACGCGGAAATCGCCCGCATCATTTCGGAAAACGCAGGCCCGAACGGCGGCTCGCAGAAGTCGGCCCAGGCCGGCAGCGCGAAGCCTGCCGCCGCGAAACTGATGTAAGCCGAGTGACGAATCAGACAAGGCTTCCTTAATGGCTCAGGCTCAGGCGCAAGTCCCTCACCCGCCGCTCGAGGGCGCGCAACTGGTGATCGGCACCATCGCGGTGTCGCTCGCCGTCTTCATGAACGTGCTCGACACGTCGATCGCGAACGTATCGATTCCGTCGATTTCCGGCGACCTCGGTGTGTCGTCCGACCAAGGCACGTGGGTCATCACCTCGTTCGCGGTCGCCAATGCGATCTCCGTGCCGCTCACCGGCTGGCTGACCGACCGCATCGGCCAGGTGCGCCTGTTCATGGCGTCGATCATCCTGTTCGTGATCTCGTCGTGGATGTGCGGCCTCGCGCCGACGCTGCCGTTCCTGCTCGCTTCGCGCGTGTTGCAAGGCGCGGTGGCCGGTCCCATGATCCCGCTGTCGCAAACGCTGCTGCTCGCGAGCTATCCACGCGCCAAGGCCCCCATGGCGCTATCCATGTGGGCCATGACCACGCTGATCGCGCCGGTGGCGGGCCCGATTCTCGGCGGCTGGATTTCGGACAACATCTCGTGGCCGTGGATTTTCTACGTCAACATTCCGGTCGGCGCGATTGCCGCCGTGGCGACGTGGATGATCTTCCGCAACCGCGATTCCGTCATCAGAAAAGCGCCGATCGACGGCGTCGGGCTCGGTCTGCTGATCGTCTGGGTCGGCTCGCTCCAGGTCATGCTCGACAAAGGCAAGGATCTCGACTGGTTTTCGTCGACCACCATCGTCGTACTGGCGCTGGTCGCAGTGATCGCGCTGGCGTTCTTCATCGTGTGGGAATTGACGGCCGAGCATCCGGTGGTCGACCTCTCGCTCTTCAGCCGTCGCAACTTCACGGGCGGCACGGTCGCCTTGTCGATCGGTTACGGGCTCTATTTCGGCAATCTCGTGCTGCTGCCGCTGTGGCTGCAAACCGATATCGGCTACACGGCGACCGAAGCCGGCCTCGTCATGGCGCCGGTCGGCCTGTTCGCCGTGCTGCTGTCGCCGATCACGGGCAAGGTGTTGCCGCGTACCGATCCGCGCTATATCGCGACCTTGTCGTTTCTCGTGTTCGCGCTGTGTTTCTGGATGCGTTCGCGCTATACCACCGGCGTCGATACGTACTCGCTGCTGGTGCCAACCTTGATTCAGGGGATCGGCATGGCCGGGTTCTTCATCCCGCTGGTGTCGATTACCTTGTCAGGGCTGCCGGGTAACCGGATTCCGGCGGCGTCGGGCTTGTCGAATTTCGTGCGGATCATGTGCGGCGGCATCGGCACGTCGATCTTCCAGACCGCGTGGGACCACCGCTCGATCATGCATCATGCGCAACTGGCCGAGCAGGCCAACGCGTACAACCCGGTGTTCGACCAGTCGATCCGGCAAATGGGCGCGGCGGGCTTCAGTCAACCGCAGGCTTATGGCCTGTTCAACTCGATGGCGACGCAGCAGGCCGCGCAACTGGGTGTGAACGATCTGTTCTTCGTGTCCGCTGGTATCTTCGTCGCGCTAATTGCGCTGATCTGGATCACGAGGCCTGAGCGCGCCGGTGGTGACGCGGGTGCGGCGGCCGCGGCGGCGCACTAAGTTTTCCGCGCCGGTTGCCTCGGCAAACGATATGAAAAAAGGCGGGACCGCTATCGAGCGGTCCCGCCTTTTTTTCTGCACCTTCGATCGGGTATGCGCATCACGCACGCTGCCCACCGTCCAGAAGGCTTTCAGCTCGCCGTAGTGACGACCAACCGTTCCGGCGCCAGCACGCCCTCGCCTTGCTTCGCGACACCCAGCAGACGCCCCTGCGCGGCATACACCCGAACGCGCGGCGCATTCAATGCTTCGCCTGTGATATCCAGTTCGGACAGTTTCAACCGCTGACCGTGCAGGAAGCGGCGCGTCGCGTCTTCGTTCAACTGGACGAGCGGGAAAGTGGACAGCAATGCGTCCACCGGTTGCAGCCACGCGTCGCGCTCGCCTTCCGTTGCATCGGACAATGCGTCGAGCGTCACCGAATTTTCAAGCGTCAGCGCGCCAACGCCCGTGCGTCGCAGCGCCACCAGATGCGCGCCGCAACCCAACGCTTCGCCGATATCCTCGGCCAGTGTGCGCACATAGGTGCCCTTGCTGCAGGTCACGCGAAACGTCACGTCCGGCAACGCGCAACTGAGCAAATCGAGCTTCAGGATCGTCACCTGGCGCCCTTCCCGCTCCACCGTCTGGCCGGCACGCGCATATTCGTACAGCGGCTTGCCGTCACGCTTGAGCGCCGAATACATTGGCGGAACCTGAGTGATTTCGCCGAGGAATGTGGGCAGAACCGCTTGAATCGCCGCCTCGTCGCAGGTCACTTCGCGCGTGTCGATGGCTTCGCCCTCGGCGTCGCCGGTGGTCGTGCGAATGCCGAGGCGCATGGTGGCCTCATACGTCTTGTCGGCTTCGAGCAGGTCTTGCGAAAACTTCGTGGCTTCGCCGAAACAAAGCGGCAGCAAGCCAGTCGCGAGCGGATCGAGCGTACCGGTGTGGCCCGCTTTTTTTGCCAGATAAAGACGTTTCGCGCGAATCAGCGCGTCGTTGCTCGACAGGCCGAGCGGCTTGTCGAGCAACAGGACGCCGTCGAGCGCGCGGCGCGGCACGCGGGGGCGTTGAGATGCGGTCATGTCGGAGGGACGAAATCTTCGATAAATACGGAAAACAGCGACGGAAAACAGCGCTGAGCGCAGAGCCACTCAGGCATCGCGGCGAGAGCCTCGGCTACAGCGCCCTCAGTCTTCTTTCGCGCGATTCGCGTTCGCCTCGTCGATCAGACGCGACATTTCGACGGCTCGCTCGATCGTCTTGTCGTAATGGAAATGCAGCGTCGGCACGGTGTGGATATGCAGGCGCTTGAACAGCTGATTGTGCAGATGCCCGGCCGCATGCGTGAGCGCTTCGAGCGTCTGTTGCGGATCGCCCGTGAGCGTCGTGAAGTAGACCTTGGCGTGCGCGTAGTCCGGCGTCAGCTCGACACTTTGAATCGTGACGATGCCGATGCGCGGATCCTTGACCTCGCGCAGCAGCTCGGACAAATCGCGCTGGATCTGATCGGCGATCTGCACGTTGCGATTGGGGGAAGAACGTTTTTTAGGCATGGTGTGATGTGATGTGATCCGCTTTAACGGATGCAAAAAATGGTTCGCGCTAGCGCGGTGCGGGCTTTTCTTCCGGGCGGCATTCAGGCGGCCGGGAGAACCGGAAGCTCGACAGCGGGCTGTTACGCGGCGACCGGCGTCAGAGCGCGAAAGAGCGCGGTAAACCGGGAACAAAAGCGCGGGAACAAACGCGCGGCAACCAACGCACAGCAGCAAAGCACGACAGCAAAGCGTGGCGCCGAGCGCGGCAATCACGCGTAACAACGTGCGGCGCCAAAAACAACGGGCGGAGCGGGCGTTAAAGCCCGCTCCGCCCCTTTGAGCCGTGCCGCGTGAATTACAGCGAACGCGCGACTTCGGTGATCTCGAAGACTTCGAACTGATCGCCTTCGACGATATCGTTGAAGTTCTTGATCGACATACCGCACTCGAAGCCCTGACGGACTTCCTTCACGTCGTCCTTGAAGCGCTTGAGCGAATCGAGCTCACCCGTGAAGATGACGACGTTGTTGCGCAGCACGCGCACCGACGACGAACGCTTGACGAAACCGTCCGTGACCATACAACCGGCCACCGCGCCGATCTTCGGTACCTTGAAGACCTGACGCACTTCGACCGTACCCGTCACGACTTCGCGCTTCTCCGGTGCCAGCATGCCCGACATCGCGGCCTTCACGTCATCCACTGCGTCATAGATGATGTTGTAGTAGCGAATATCGACGCCGTTGGCTTCCGCCAGCTTGCGAGCCTGCGCATCCGCACGGGTGTTAAAGCCGATGATGACAGCCTTCGAAGCCGTTGCAAGGTTGACGTCGGACTCGCTGATGCCACCCACGGCGCCGTGCACGATCTGCACGCGGACTTCGTCGGTGGACAGTTTGAGCAGCGACTGCACCAGCGCTTCCTGCGAACCTTGCACGTCGGCCTTGACGATGAGCGGCATGTACGCCACTTCGCCTTCGCCCATCTGTTCCAGCATGTTCTCGAGCTTCGCCGCCTGTTGCTTGGCCAGCTTGACGTCGCGGAACTTGCCTTGACGGAACAGCGCGACTTCACGCGCCTTGCGGTCGTCCGGCATGACGATGACTTCTTCGCCAGCTTGCGGGACTTCCGACAGACCCTGAATTTCAACCGGGATCGACGGACCGGCCGACTTGGTCGGCTTGCCGGTTTCGTCGAGCATGGCTCGCACGCGACCGTAAGCGCTACCTGCCAGCACCACGTCTCCGCGGTTCAGCGTACCCGACTGGACCAGGATCGTTGCAACCGGACCCTTACCCTTGTCGAGCTTCGCTTCGATGACGAGACCCTTGGCCGGCGCTTCGACCGGTGCCTTCAGTTCCAGCACTTCGGCTTGCAGCAGCACGTTTTCGAGCAGATCGTCGATGCCCGCGCCGGTTTTAGCCGACACCGACACGAACGGCGAATCGCCACCGTATTCTTCCGGCACGACGCCTTCAGCGACGAGTTCCTGCTTGACGCGCTCCGGATTCGCATCCGGCTTGTCGATCTTGTTGATCGCGACAACGAGCGGCACGCCGCCTGCCTTCGCGTGGGCGATAGCTTCCTTCGTCTGCGGCATCACGCCGTCGTCGGCAGCCACCACCAGAATCACGATGTCGGTTGCCTTCGCACCGCGAGCACGCATAGCCGTAAAGGCTTCGTGGCCCGGCGTGTCGAGGAAGGTGATGACGCCACGCGGCGTTTCGACGTGGTAAGCGCCGATGTGCTGCGTAATGCCGCCCGCTTCACCCGCTGCGACCTTGGCGCGGCGAATGTAGTCGAGCAGCGACGTCTTGCCGTGGTCGACGTGACCCATGACCGTGACGACCGGCGGACGCGGCAGTGCTTCCGCATCGGACACTTCGCCTTCGACCAGCATGGCTTCCGGATCGTCCAGCTTGGCCGCAACCGCGTGGTGGCCCAGTTCTTCGACGATGATCATCGCCGTTTCCTGGTCCAGCATCTGGTTGATCGTGACCATCTGGCCGAGCTTCATCATCGACTTGATGACTTCCGACGCCTTCACCGCCATCTTGTGCGCCAGATCGGCGACCGTGATGGTTTCCGGCACGTGCACTTCACGCACGATCGGTTCGGTCGGCGCCTGGAACGTGGTGCTTTGATCCTGATGCTTGCCGCGGCCCTTCGGGCCACCGCGCCAGCCACGATCGACACCGCCGCTCGAATCGCCACGCGTCTTGATACCGCGGCGCTTCGCTGCGTCGTCCTGCCAGCCGCCCTTGCCGCCGCCCGGCTTCTTCTTGTCGCCGGCGGAAGGCGTGGTCGTGGCAGCCGGAGCCGCAGCAGCCGGTTTCTTGGCCACCGGACGTGCCGCTGCTTCACCCGCCGGACGCGCCGGCTTGTGCAGCGTGCCCTTGGCTTCCGCGGCCTTGGCCGGCTCGGCGGGCTTCGGTGCCGGTTCCGGCGCCTTGACCTGCGCCTTGCGCGGCGTGTTCATCATTTCGCGGATCGCACGTGCTTCGGCTTCAGCCGCTGCACGACGCTTGGCGATTTCTTCCTGCTCGGCACGCGCTTTCTCAGCAGCCTGACGCGCCGCGTCTTCCGCCTTCTTCGCGGCTTCGCGTTGCGCGGCACGCTCTGCAGCTGCGCGCTCGTCGTCCTGCTCGTTAACTTTGGCGACTACCGGTTCCGCGGCCTTAGCCACCACCGGCTCGGCCTTCGCGGCCGCCGGTTGCGCGGCTTGCGCCGGCTTCGCAGCCTGTGCCTGCTGCTCGCGAGCCGCCGCCTCGGCCGCTGCGCGCTTCTTCGCTGCTTCTTCTTCCGCACGGCGACGCTCGGCTTCGGCAGCCGCTTCACGCGCCTGACGTTCCGCTTCTTCGCGTTCGAGTTGTTCCTGGCGCGCCTTCAACTCCTGAGCCTGCTTTTCGAGCAGTTCGGCTTCGTGACGAGCTTCCTCTTCACGACGCTGGAGTTCGAGATCGTCGACGTCGGCCTCGGCCACATGATTCGATGCATCTCCGTTTTCGGCGGAGGTTTCGTCGCGGCGGACGAAAGTGCGCTTCTTGCGCACCTCGACCTGAATGGTGCGAGCTTTGCCCGTCGCATCGGATTGCTTGATTTCCGACGTATGCCGTTTCGTCAGCGTGATCTTGCGCTTGTCAGCATCAGTCGAGCCGTGAGACTTGCGCAAGTGGTCGAGCAGACGCGCCTTGTCCGTTTCGGACAAGCTGTCGTCTTCGCTCGCTTTTGTGACGCCTGCTGCCTGCAGCTGCTCAAGCAGCACGCCTGCAGGCATTTTCAGTTCCGCGGCAAATTGGGCTACGTTGTTACTCGCCATTCATTCCTCTTAATGCAAGGACCGATTCCTTGCGGTTAGCATCGGGTCATGCGGCCTGACGGCCGCTTCAATTTAGTGCGCCATGGTCATTTCTCACTGGAACCAGTGTTCACGTGCTTTCATGATCAACGCCTTAGCGGCATCCTCTTCCATTCCGGTCATCTCGACCAGTTCATCCACAGCCAGTTCGGCGAGTTCGTCGCGCGTCTGGATCTGATGTTCGGCCAGCTTGGCGAGCAGGTCGGCGTCCATGCCGTCCAGGCTCTTCAGGTCGAGTGCTACATTTTCGACCTTTTCTTCATTCGCGATTGCCTGCGTCAACAGTGCGTCGCGCGAGCGGTTACGCAGTTCGTGAACGGTGTCTTCGTCGAATGCTTCGATTTCGAGCATTTCGTTGAGCGGCACATAAGCGATCTCTTCGAGGCTCGTAAAGCCTTCGTCGATCAGGATGTCGGCCACTTCTTCGTCGACATCGAGACGCGCCATGAACAGGTCACGCAGTACGCCGCGCTCCTGATTCTGCTTTTGCGCAGATTCGTCCGGCGTCATGATGTTGATCTGCCAGCCGGTGAGTTCGCTGGCAAGACGCACGTTCTGGCCGCTGCGGCCGATCGCGACCGCCAGTTCGTTTTCGTCTACGACGACGTCCATCGAATGCTTTTCTTCATCGACGACGATCGATTGGACGGCTGCCGGCGCGAGGGCGCCGATCACAAACTGAGCGGGATCCTCCGACCATAGCACGATGTCGACGTTTTCGCCACCGAGCTCGTTACGCACCGCCTGCACGCGCGAGCCGCGGATGCCGACGCAAGTGCCGATCGGATCGATGCGCTTGTCGTACGCGACCACGCCGATCTTGGCGCGCACGCCCGGATCCCGCGCGGCCGCCTTGATTTCCAGCAGACCTTGCTCGATTTCCGGCACTTCCATCTCGAACAGCTTCATCAGGAATTCGGGCGCCGTACGCGACAGTTCGATCTGCGGACCGCGCGCGGTGCGATCGACCTTCGCGATATAGGCACGCACGCGGTCGCCCACGCGCAGGTTTTCCTTCGGAATCAGCTGATCGCGGCGCAGCAGCGCTTCAACACGGCCGGTTTCGACGATGAAGTTGCCCTTATCCAGGCGCTTCACCGAGCCGGTCATGATGTGCTCGCCGCGCTCGAGGAAGTCATTCAGGATCTGTTCGCGTTCGGCGTCGCGCACCTTCTGCAGGATCACCTGCTTGGCAGCCTGCGCGCCGATCCGGCCGAATTCGATCGACGGCACCGGTTCTTCGATGAACTCGTCGAGTTGAATCTCGGGCTTCTGTTCGCGTGCTTCGAACAGCAGAATTTCCTGATCCGGTTCCTGCAAACCGGCTTCGTCCGGCACCACTTTCCAGCGGCGAAACGTTTCGTGCTCGCCGCTTTCACGGTCGATATGGACGCGGATATCCGCATCTTCTTCGAAGAGTTTCTTGGAGGCCGAAGCGAGAGCCGCTTCGAGCGCGGCAAATACCACGTCTTTGTCGACATTCTTCTCGCGTGCCAGCGCATCCACCAGCATCAACACTTCGCGACTCATTGTTTGCGGCTCCTAAAGTCAACTTTCGGAACGAGGCGTGCTTTGTCCATGTCCGCGAGCGTGAAATCGAGCATCGCGGCGCCTTCCTTCCCTTCAAATTCCAGACCGATCGTCTCGCCTTGCGGAGCATGCAGGATGCCCCGGTACGATTTCCGTCCGTCCAATGGCTTTTTCAATGTGATTACCACTTCGCTGCCTGCGAAGCGTTCGAAATCCGCCAGTTTCTTCAGCGGGCGGTCGAGACCCGGCGACGACACTTCAAGCCGCTCGTAATCGATATTTTCGACCGTCAGAACGTGCTGGAGCTGACGCGTGACTTTCTCGCAGTCTTCGATCGCGATGCCGGCCGGCTGGTCGATATAGATACACATCATGCCGCGCCCGGTGCGCTCGAAGTCGACGAGCTCGTAGCCGAGTCCCACGACCGTGGTTTCAATCAGTTCCGTCAGTTGCACAATGCCCTCTTAGATGTTCGCGCAGCGAGCCTGCCGCCTGTTCTGCAAACAACCAATGCGGGCCGCGCGCCAAGCCGGCGCACGTTCGTGCTACCCGAGATGCCGAACCACTGAGAACTGAGCGGCAAAAAAAAATGGGCTAAACGCCCATCATCTTATTACCGGTGGTCGCACCTGAGCCGCACATAAAAAGCCGCACGCCCAGCGACTTCGCGATTGTAGCCATTTTTCAGGACAAACGCAAACCGCAAAGCGCCGCCCAACGCGCATTTCAGCTTGATTTCACGGGAATCTTTCCACGATATGGCGGCCGTTCAGGCCTTTTGCAAGACGGCTCGGGCCGCCTCGGATCCACGCCGGACAAGCCGGGCAAGTGAAATCTGCCCCCACTTCCGTCCACGCTGCGGTTTTATGTGCCGCAAGAAAATTGCAAAGCAACGCGAAACCTGGAGAGCGCGTCGATCGACCACGGCGGCGACTCACGAAAATCGTTGAAAAACGATTCAGCGGCCGGCCGCCATGCATGACTCGCTTACTTTAACGGCCGCGCGAACGGCCGCGCGGCGCGCCACCGCCGCGATTGGCGCCGCCCGGGTTGGCATTGCCGCCACCCGCGCGGTTGGCGTTGCCACCGCGATTGCCGCCCGGCCCGCGGCTACCGCCGCCATTGCCGGGATTGGCACCCGCACCGCCGGGACGCTTGCCGCCGGCCGCGCGATTGCCATTGCCCGACGGCGCACGATTACCATCGACCTCCCGCCCGCCGCGCGGGCCGCCCGCACCGCCGCCCATCGGACCGCCGAGCCCACTCGCGCCGCGGCCGGCACCGCGATTGCCGTAACCGCCACCGCCAAAGCCGCCGCCGCTCGCACCGCCACCGAATCCACCACCCGCCGCACCACGGCGGCCTTGGCCGCGCGGTTGCTGCTGTTCGAAACGGCTATGCGACATCAACACGGGCTCACGGTTGATGAAGCCCATCGACGTCTGCATCGGATCCGGCTGCTTACGCTCCGGCGCTTCACGGCGGTTGCCCTTATCTTCGGTCGGCGCCTTCAGGCCCACCGACGCCATCAGCGCACGCACCTGGTTGTCTTCGAGCTCTTCCCAGCGGCCGCGCTTGAGGCCCTTCGGCAGCGAAATCGGGCCGTGACGGGTGCGGATCAGGCGGCTGACCATCAGGCCGGCCGCTTCGAACATACGACGCACTTCGCGGTTACGCCCTTCGGCGAGCGCGACGTGATACCAGTGATTCGTGCCTTCGCCGCCGCCGTCGCGAATCCGCAGGAAGTTCGCCGGGCCGTCGTCCAGTTCGACGCCGTGCAGCAGCTTCTGGCGCATGCCTTCCGCCAGTTCGCCGACCACCCGCACCGCATATTCACGCTCGACGCTGTAACGCGGGTGCATGAAACGGTTCGCCAGATCGCCCGACGTGGTCAACATCAACAGACCTTCCGTGTTGAAGTCGAGACGGCCGACCGCGAGCCACTTGGCGGTTTTCATCGGCGGCAGTTTGTCGAACACCGAAGGACGGCCTTCCGGATCGGCATGGCTGACGATTTCGCCGGTCGGTTTGTGATAAAGCAGCACGCGCGGCGGCTTGTTGGCGAGCTTGCGCTTGACCGGCTTGCCGTTGATGCGAACCTGGTCGGTCGGCATGATGCGCTGGCCGATGTGAGCCGGCTCGCCATTTACCGACACGCGGCCGGCGACGATCAGCTCTTCCATGTCGCGACGCGAACCCATGCCTGCCTCGGCCAGCACTTTGTGCAACTTCGGTGCGTCGTCATCCGCTGCCAGCACGCGCTTGGGCGCGGCCGGCTTGCCACGGCGCAGCATCGGCGCGCGCACGCCACCGGTGGCGCTGTTGTCCGCGTCGAACGCGGGCGATGTGACGTACGAGAACAGATCGTCCTGACCGGCTTCCGCCGCAGCCGCCGGCGCTTCACCGCCGCGGCGGTTCTGACGCTGGCCGCCTTCGCGCGGCTGACGCTCGCGCTGACCTTCACGAGGCGCACCTTCGCGTTGACCCTCACGAGGCGCACCTTCACGCGGTGCGCCTTCGCGCCGCCCGCCGCCCGCATTGCGGCGTGACCCCTGACCCTTCGCGCCGGCATCTTTGCGCGGCATACGCACTTGCGCGACGACCTCGCCGTCCGGCGGCGCCTCGCTGACAACCGGCGCCTCTTGCGCGGGGCCGCCTTCGGCGCCCTTCGTCTTCGCGCCGGCGCGGCGCCGGGCGATCAGGCTGCGCGGACCGCGACGCAGGCCGCGGCGCGGACGGTCTTCACCATCTGCTTCCGTGGTCTGCGCCGGGCGCTCGCCCTCGCCTGCCGACGCTTGCGTGGTGCGCGTTTCGTCAGCGCGAGCCGACGGCACGGCGCGCTCGGATTCGGACGAATCGGTGTCGTGGGTATGTGTCAAAACAACCTCAAAATGTCAGGTCGCGCACGCCCGTTGCGGGCGTGGCAAAAAAAGTTCGGTTACGTCAGGCGCTGCGCGACTCAGGTTCGTCGTCGGTCAGAACGCCCGCGTCCTGCGCCGCATCGCGACGATCCTCAGGATCGCCGTGCGCCGCCTTGGTCGGGTTCGGCTCGGCGGCGTGCTCCGTATTGCGGAGTACGCCCGAGTCGTGCGCGGGTATTGCCGGATCGGTCTGGGAGACCGGATCGTGATTCTGTGCGGACCCGGCGGTGCCGGTCTGCGGTGCAACGTTTTCCGCGTGCGCCGTTTCAGCATGATCCTGCGCGGCTGGCTCACCCATTGCGTCCGGATGCAAGCCGGATGCGGGTGCGATTTCCACTGCGCTGTCAGTCGCTTCGGCCGCCTGCGCTGCTTCCATCGGCTCAGCGTACTGCTTTTGATGCAATTCAGCGAATCCGTCAGCGATTTCCGCTCCGGGCGCCTCGCCTGATGTTTCGAGCTGGTTGGCACCGGCATGGCTAACGGCGTCCGCCTCTACGGCATCGAACTGCGGCGCTTCGCCCACGGCCTTAGCAATAGCCTGAGGTTCACCACTAGCGGCCGAGTCGATAACCTCGCCCGCAGCGGCACTTTCATCTACCACGCCGGAATCCACCGGCTCTTCGAGCGTGCCCTCTTCGCCCGACGCCAACGCTTGCGCGGCGTCCGCGTCCGCGAACTCGATCGCATGCTGGCCGAGCAGATCCGCGTTCAACTGCGCCGACGGGTCCGCGAGCGGCGGCAATTCGTCGAGCGCTTTCAGCCCGAGGTCGTCGAGAAACTGCCGCGTCGTCGCGTACAGCGCGGGACGGCCCGGCACGTCACGATGACCGATCACTTCGATCCAGTTGCGGTCTTCGAGCTGCTTGACGACTTGCGTATTCACCGTGACGCCGCGAATTTCTTCGATATCGCCACGCGTGACCGGTTGCCGGTATGCAATGATCGCGAGCGTTTCGAGCACCGCGCGCGAATATTTCGGCGGTTTCTCAGGATGCAAGCGATCCAGATACGAACGCATTGCGGGCTTGCTTTGAAACCGCCAGCCCGACGCCAGCCCGACCAACTCCACACCGCGCCCAGACCAATCCTGCTTGAGGTCTTCGAGCAAATTCCGAACGGTGTCTGCCGACACGCCGTCGGCAAAGAGCTTGCGCAACTCGCCGAGCTTTAACGGCTCCTGCGCGCAGATCAAGGCAGTCTCGAGGACGATCTTCGCCTCTTGGGTATTCATGCAGCTAGGTCAGACCCTGTGGTCAAAGAACCGGATCAAACAGACGATGTGGAACTGAAGACGCGCTCGCCCGATTCTGATCGGTCATATTGATGGGAGCACGCACCGGGGGGAGGCGAAACAGACAATCGAACCAAACCCAGCCGGACGGAGCAGCGATATTCCTGAAAGGAATCGCGTGACTGAGCGCCATATTACGCAAAAACAATCAGTGCGTAAAGATGAAATCCCCCGCGCATTTTCCGGCCTCGCCTTGGCGGGCGTGCTTTAGTGAAAAAGCGGGCTTAATTGGACGGAAACCCGCTTTCTTCGGTTGTTCTTCTCCCGGTTTGCTCAATAGTGTTTTGCGCGGCCACCTTGCGGCAGGCGCTCAGCGGTCAGTCGTGTGGCTCGCGAGGAACCGCTTCAGGCGCTCGACGCCCGCGTCCAGCCGCGCCGTGTCGCAGGCATAGCACCAGCGGACGAAGCCCTCGCCCTGCGGGCCGAAGGCGCTGCCTGGCGCCACGCCGAGCCCCACCTCACGCACCATTGCCTTGCATAGCTCCAGACTGCGCGAGGCTCCCGGCATCGAGAAAAACAGGTACATCGCGCCGGGCGGCGCCTTGACGTCCACCCCCGGCACCGTGGAAAGCGCGCGCACCAGATGATCGCGCGACGCCTTCAGGTCCAGCACCAGTTCCTGCGTGAAGGCTTCGCCCTGCTCGATGGCCGCGATGCCGGCTTGCTGAACGAAGGCCGGCGCGCACGAGGTGTTGTACTCGACGAGCTTGCCCAGATCGTCCATCAACGAGGCGGGCGCGACGATCCAGCCGAGCCGCCAGCCCGTCATCAGCCATGCCTTGGAAAAGGAATTGACGCAAATTACGCGCTCGTCGCGGGTAGCCAGGTCGAGGAACGACGGCGCGGTGAGCGAGGGCGCGGCGTTGGCGTTGGCGTTGGCGTTGGCGTTGCCGTTGGCGTTGGCGTTGGCGTTGGCGTTGGCGTCCGCATAGTAGAGGCGCTCATAGACTTCGTCCGCCACGATCCAGATACCGTGGCGCCGGCAGTGCGCCAGCACCGCGCGCTGCTCGTCGCGACTCATCACCCAGCCGGTCGGATTGTTGGGCGAATTGATCAGCAACATCTTCGTGTCGGGCGTCAACGCCGCGAGCAGTTGCTCGAGGTCGAGCTGCCAGCCGCGTTCGCCGTAGCCCAGTGCGACGGTTTCGACGTGCGCGCCGAGAATCTTCGGAATCTCGACCAGATTCGGCCAGAGCGGCGTAACCGCGACGACGCGGTCGCCCGCGCCCACCACGAGCTGCGCAGCAAGCATCAACGCATTCACGCCCGCGCTCGTCACCGCGATGTGCTCCGGCGATGTCGCGCCGTGCAGCTTGCTGACGTAGCCCGCCAGCGCGGCGCGCAGCGGCGCGATGCCGAGATTGTGCGTGTAGAACGTCGCGCCCGCGGCGAGCGACGCGCTGGCCGCGTCGCGGATAAACGCCGGCGTCACGCGGTCGGACTCGCCGAACCAGAATGGCAGCACGTCGTCGACGCCGAAACCGGCGTTGGCGACTTCGCGAATCTGCGAAGGACGCAGGTCGCGCACGGCGTCGCGCGCATTGGGGATAGCAGGGAAAAACGAATCCGTTTCGCTCATCGAGACTTCCAGACGGGTGGATGGCATGAATTGAAATGCAGCGGAGGCGACAGTTTAGCTTGGCGCTCCTTCTGGGGGCGGCGAGGCAGGCAGCGCCATCGTTACTAGCCCAAATCCTCCGCCCGCCCCGGCAATTGACGGATCAGCCCCCACACCGCCTCCGCAGCCGGCGAGAGCGAGCGGTCGCGCCGCCGCACCAGTTCGACCGTACGCTCGGCGCGCGGCACCAGCGGCCGGGCCACCAGCGAGGCGCCCGCCGGCAGCGGCAATGCCAGCCACGGCAGCACGCTCACGCCGACGCCCGCCTCCACCAGCCCAAAAACGGTCGCGGAATGCCCCAGCTCCTGCACCACCGTGGCGCTCACGCCATATTCCTGCATCACGGCGTCGATGATCGGCCGGCTGCCCGATGCGTAGTCGAGCATCACCAGTTGCTGACCTTCCAGGTCCGTCCACGCGACCCGCTGCTGGGCGGCAAGAGGATGATCGTCGCGCGTGACGACGCAGAACGAATCCGTCATCAGCGATTCGCTAAGCAGATCGTCTGCGGCGAACGGGCCGATGATCACGCCGAAGTCGACCTCGCCCGACTTGACCTTGCGGACCACGTCGCTCTGCACGTCGTCACGCAGGCCCAGTGCGACGTAGGGAAACTGCTGGCCGCAGGCGGCCACCACGCGCGGCATGAGCCGGCACGCCACCGTCGGGCTGGCGGCCACCACCACGCGCCCGCGGCGCTGTTCACCGATTTCGCGGATCTCGCGCAGCGCGTCGTCCAGATCCGAGAGCAGACGCGACACGCTCGACACCAGGTTGCCGCCCACATCCGTGAGTTGCACCTCGCGGGTCGTGCGATCGATCAGCTTAAGACCGATCTCGCCCTCCAGTTCGCGCACGCAGCGGCTGACCGCTGACTGCGTCAGGCCGATTTCATCGCCCGCCCGGCTGAAGCTTTGCAGACGGGCGACCTCAATGAAAACCCTTAGCTGCCGCAGCGTGACATTCATTTACCGACCTCATCAATTGCATCATTTGATGCGTATTGTAAGGCGAAAGGCAGCACCACAATCGGTTTTAGTCATTGCGCTGCAATGCAGCAATAAGGCGCAAACGCACGCTGGCCGGGCCTGATTGCACAAGATTGGTGATTGTCCCGATTTGCGAGATGGGTTTTTTGGATTCTTATACGCCCCTAGCTAGCGCCCGCGCTGGCCCGCTGTCATGGGGCTTTCAGGCGGTTGGACTCAACTTGGCACACTTCCTGCATTTACATGCACACAAGGGTCGGCGCCATGATTCTGACTGCATAGCAGACCGTGGCAAGCCCGACCCTCCTTGGCACTCGCCTATCGAGTGCATGGAGAGTGCGCGGCGCGGGGCAGCGCACCGGAGTTAGCTTCGCTGAGGTGAAACATGATGCTGTTCGACGATTTGAGAGACAACGAGTGGGCGCTGGTCGAGGCGTTGTTCTGTGCGGAGCCAGCACGGAGCGAACGGCGCGGTCGACCACGCGTGGAAGCGCGCGCGGTTGTCAACGCCGTGCTGTGGGTGCTGTCGACGGGCGAAGGCTGGTCCAAACTGCCGGGCCGCTATCCGTCGCCGCCGACTTGCCGCCGTCGCTTCGACGAGTGGCAAGCCGATGGTACGCTCGCCGAAATAGTTAAGCGACTCGGCACGAGCGGCCGTGAAATTTCGCTGCGCGGCCGTATCGGCGCAACCGCAGCCAAACCGCCGGCACCGCCGAGCCGTGACCGCCTGCGCGGCGCATTCTGGACCAATCCGGAATCGTGGCGCGCTCCGGTCAAGATGGCCTGACGCGAACTGTTTGACCGCCGGGCGCTTGCGGGCACCCGGCGTTTATCCGATCCAGGTCGACGCGCGCCGCTGGTCTGCGCTCGCCGCATCTGTCATGGGCACCGCTCCTCGGCGCGCCCAATGCAGTCGTCCCCTCCTGCTACACCCAGCTAACTGTGCGCTGCTTCAGATGTCTGAAGCAGCGCGATAGTTGCGGGTGAAACATCCATTTACTATTACTTACAGCGTGCTTTCGCGACTGCGCATACCTTATACGTATGCAAACAGGCCTTGAGTCGATCGGCTTGACGGGAGCTCAGCATGAAACCAATGTCACTGCTTCTGTGCGGCATTGTCGTTTCATCAATGGCCGCACCGGCGCTTGCTCAGCAGCGCCAACAGGCATGGAACTGGCGGCCGGATCGTCCGGCTACCCTCGAAGCCTGGCAGCAAAGCGATACGCGTGGCCGCGACTTCACGCCGCCGGCGCCGCGCGGAGACTTGCGTGGCGATATCGCCAGTAACGTGCGCACGCGGCCGGAGGCGCCGCGGCAGGATCCGACGCGCCGGCGTTAATTAGTCAGCGCTTGGTCAGCGCTTGGTCGGCGGTCAGCCAGCGTGAGCGCGGAAACGGTTCGCGAAAACGGTTCGTTATGTGCTCGCGCGCCAAGGTGTGCTTTTAGTTAATTGGGGGAACCACCCCGCCAAATGGCAGTCTGATTTAACGCCATTAGCACAGCGTGGCAGTAGTAATTCCGGTACGCCCGTATCCTCGCGATACGGGCTTTTTTTTGCGCGTCTCGGGCGGATGCGAAATGTATGCGCGTACGGGCGCGCAAGACGCCCGACACGGCAGAGTGTGCTGTGCGATTACCCGCTAGAAGCCAGACGGACGCAGAAATGGGATCACCGCCAGCCGCGTCAAGCGGCTGGAAAGGTACGCCTGGCAGCCCGCCGGACTTATGGCCGGACTTCGAGCGCGGCAGTGGGCCGCGTGTCGGCTGTGGCGACGACGTAGTCGTTCATTCGCTGTGCGGTCCAACTGAGCAGGCGCTCGTCGTGTGCAAGCCGCGCGAATTCCGCTCTACCGCGCTCAGTCAGCACGGCAATGTCGACCGGTGCGTGGAAACCCGGAGCCGGTGCGACAGTGCGCTGCCGAACGGTGTCCATCAAGCCCAGTGCGCGAAGATATTGGAAGACGCCCGGTCTTCTGGCCCATGGGACCTGGCGATATTGCGCCCGCCGCAGCGCTTCAAGTACCGCTTCGTTGGAATACGTGGTCATCTCACTTCTTTCTTAAAGTGCAGCTATGACACATCCATGCCCAACACGTCACCGCGCCACCAGTGACGCGCTTGGCACCCGCCCTTGGCTGGAAGCTGGCTGCGATTGTCGCAGTCGAATTCCGCCAGGTGCTGCCTGGTCTCGTTTTCGGAACCCCCGTCTGAACGGCATGTTAGCGTTCTGCCTACGAGCCGACGATGCAACCGCTGCGGCGCGATAGCAAGCCCATAGATTTGTCCCGAAAGACATACGTTACCCCATTTAAATTGATTCTATTCACTTTATTAGCGCTTTTTTTTGCAGCAATCGTGCTATGGAAGCGCGCCAGGCGCCCGCTCGCCGTCTGCACGGTTGCCCTGTTCTGGCTGCTCGCCGCCGGCTGGCTCACCGCGCCTTTGCTGTATCTGGCGCAACCGCGCTGGCAGACCGATACGCCCGCCCGGTTCGCGCCGCGCACCGCGATCATCATGCTCGGCGGCGGCACGACCTACGTGGACGACCACACGCTCGTGCCTCCGCGCGACGTGATCGCGCGCATCTCGGCGAGTGCCGACAACTATGCCGCCTGCAAACGCGCGGCGGCCATATGCCGTGTGATCGTGAGCGGCGGCAATCCGCAGCGGCACCCCGCGACGGAAGCCGATACCTATTTGCCATATCTGTTGCGTGAGCAGGTGCCGCGCGCGGATATCGTGCTGGAAAACAGGAGCCTCACTACCTATGAGAACGCGCGCAACGTATCCGCCATTCTGGAGGGCTCACGTTACGATTCGTTGATCCTCGTTACCTCCGCCTATCAGATGCCGCGCGCCCTGCTCGACTTCCACCGCTTCGGCCTCGCGCCACAACCGATGATCTCGAACGCGCGGCGCGCACGTCTTGGTGTACTGCCTCGGTATGACAATCTGGTGAGTGCGGAGATCGCGTTGCATGAGTTGATTGGCATCGCACAATTTCACGTCTATCGCGCAATCGGGTGGTTCTAGAATCCAGATGGCATTGAAAAGCCATTTATTTAGAAATGCGAAGGTTGTGGATCAGTGACGAAACATGATCGCGACTTATTCGCGAAGTCAGTCCGCATCGCGACCGCGCTCGGCGTAACAAGATGTAACGAATTGTCATCGCACTTACAAATCCGTCCGCTGGAGCGGATATTGCTGACTAGAATGCATTGTCTTTCCGTCTGGACAGGCAAGTACTCGGGTCCACAACCACTCTGCGGAGGTAGTAATGAAGAAAGTGTCCCTGGCGATCCTGGTTTCCCTCAGTGCCGTAACGGGCGCGGCTTATGCGCAGGACAACGGCGTCATGATGAGCACCGATCCGGCCAAGGCCGCCGACGTCGAGCAGCGCGCGCAAGATTTGCAAAACCGCCAGCAAGCAATGGAAAGCGCACCGGCCGCACCGATGAAACACCACAAGGGCGCCCCGCATCACAAAAAGGCGCCCAAGGCCGACGCCGGCTCCTAAGCACCGTTCACCCGACTCACCCGCGGCCGCGCCGCGATGGTGAAAAGCCGAAGCCAGCATCGCCGGTTTCGGCTTTTTTGTTGTCTAATGGTTTGGCGCGTGGTCTTCCGAAAGGTCTGGCGGAAAACTTGCGAGCCTCGCAGCAGGCCGGCGCGCCGGCCAGCCCCGAACATGCCGCTTAAGCCCTGCGGCGCGCGCCTGACGGTGTGCTAAAGTCGCGCACCGACCGGCGCCCAGCCGGAATCCCTAACCCGTGCGCACCCTGGTGCGGAGGACAGCATGAGCAACATCCAGCTTGATATCGAATGGACTGAAGCAGCATCTCGCAAAATCGAAAAACTGATGCCGCGCGGCGGTCAGGAGGCGTTTCTGGCGCTGCCGCCCGTCGAGTGCCTGCCGATGGAAGGCGACGTGCTGTTTCTTGGACCGGATGGCAAGCAGCAGCCGTTCATCGTCGCGGAACGGCAGTATCACCACGACGGCGATGCCGACTGGACCATCATCCTGATCCTCGACGTTCCGCAAGCCACGCATTGATCATCAGGTAGTCGTCAAACGGCAAGCGGGTTGCCGGCCGAACCGGCCCGGCAACCCCCCCGCCCGTTTTGAAACGTTTCCCCCCGGCAGGGGCTGGTAGGCCCCCCCCCGATTTA
>NZ_JARESX010000037.1:0-71160 GCF_046026435.1 Paraburkholderia sp. RL17-381-BIF-C
CGCAACCGGATTACAGCGGTTTGTCGTACATATAGCGGCGCGACCACGGCAGGGTTTTCGCGCTGCGGCCGGCTTTGCGGCACACCACCTGGTAGATCGAGACGTCGTCGTTTTCGAACGCGTAGGCGCAACCCGCCAGATACACGCGCCAGATACGGAATTTCTCGTCGTCGACCAGCTTGCGAGCTTCTTCCGCATGCGTTTCGAAATTTTCCGCCCAGATGTTCAGCGTGTGCGCATAGTGACGGCGCAGGCTTTCGACGTCAACCGCTTCGAGCCCGCCGCGCTGCATGGCTTCGAGTGCGAGGCTGATATGCGGCAGCTCGCCGTCGGGGAACACATAGCGGTCGATGAATTCGCCGCCGCCGAGCGCGGTCTCACCGCTGTCCGAATCGCTCGAGGTAATGCCGTGATTCATGGCGACGCCGTCGTCGACCAGCAGATCGCGGATTTTCTCGAAGTAGCCCGGCAGATTCTTGCGGCCCACGTGCTCGAACATGCCGACGCTCGTAATGCGATCGAACTGCCCCTGCACGTCGCGGTAATCCTGCAGACGAATCTCGATCTGGCTTTCCAGGCCCGCGGCTTTCACGCGCGCGGTGGCAAGGTCGAACTGGTTCTGCGAGAGCGTCACGCCCACACACTTCGCGCCGAACTTCTGCGCCGCGCGCAAAACGAGCGCGCCCCAGCCGCAGCCGATATCGAGCAGGCGCTGCCCCGGTTGCAACTGGATCTTGGTGAGGATGTGGTCGATCTTCTTGATCTGCGCGGTGGCGAGATCTTCGTCGCCGTTCTCGAAGTACGCGCACGAGTACACCATGTTCTCGTCGAGCCACAACCTGTAGAACTCGTTCGAGACGTCGTAGTGATACTCGATCGCCTTCTTGTCCGACGCCTTCGAATGATTGAAGTAGCGCCGCACGCGCGCCAGCTTGCCCGCGGTCGTGACGGTATTGCGCGCCAATTCGTAGCTGACATTGATGATGTCCGACAGCTTGCCCTCGATGTCGATCTTGCCTTTCACGTACGCCTCACCGAGATTGTCGAGGCTCGGTTCGAGCAGATAGGGCAGCGCCGTGGCGCTTTTGACATGTAGCGTGACCTGAGGCGCGGCGAACTGCCCGAAGTCGTGTTGCTGACCGTCCCAGAGCACGAGGCGCGCCGGAACATTAGCTTTGGTTTTTACATCTTCCACCCACTGCGCCAGCTTCTTCTCCCAGAACATGTGATCTCTCCGTGTCCGTTGAATTAAAGCAAAGCTTGTGTGGATTGCAGCTCGATGCGGCGCAGCTCCCATGCCGCGAGATGCCATCCGGCCGGCGCGCGCTGCTGCGTTGGCAGCGCACTTGCCGGCGTTGTATTCCAATTCAGGGCGACAGGCGGGAGATTTGCCAGTCGCTATGTTCGTTCGAACGAGTGTAGAGCAAACGGTCGTGAAGACGTGATGGCCGGCCCTGCCAGAACTCGATTGCTTCGGGCACCAAACGATAGCCGCCCCAATGTGGCGGACGCGGCGGTTGGTCGCCGTATTGCAGGCTGAATTCGCGTTCGCGCGTTTCGAGCTGCGAACGGCTTTCAATTGGCTGACTTTGATTCGATGCCCACGCGCCGATACGCGAACCGAGCGGACGCGACGCGAAGTACCCGTCGCTTTCTTCCGCGCTGGTTTTGACGATGCGCCCCTCGACGCGTACCTGCCGCTCCAGTTCGATCCAGTAGAACAGCAGGCTTGCGTAAGGATTGGCCGCCAGTTCGCGGCCTTTACGGCTTTCGTAATTGGTGAAGAACACAAAGCCACGCTCGTCGACGCCTTTGATCAACACGATGCGCGCCGAGGGCCGGCCGCGCGAGTCGACCGTCGCCACCGTCATGGTGTTCGGTTCGGGCAGTTGAGCGTCCACGGCCTGTTTAAACCACGTATCGAATTGACGAAACGGGTTGCGGTCGACATCGCCGACGTCCAGAGAACCCAGCGAATAGTTTTTTCGAAGTTCGGCGAGTGAGGTCATGTTCTTATGCGAACGCTACAGTTTAACCAGTATAGCCAAGGCGCTAATTTTTTGCGCGCAGCCAAGTCAAGGTCTAGCGTGGTGAGCGGAGCATGCCGACGCGCCGCGAGCCTTTGAGTTGTTCTCTACCCGGCGATGCAACTTGGTGCGTTCAGGCAAAATACGGGGCTGCGTATGCATTCGCGTCGCCACCTTGTATTTTTGCCTGACCAACGAGCCCTGCCATCATGTCCAGCACCACCGCGCCATCCGATCTTACTACCAGCCTCGACGGGAGTGAAACCGCCGACCGCGCGCGGCGCTTCGGCGGCATTGCCCGCCTGTACGGCGCACCGGCGCTCGCCGCCTTCGAAGGCGCGCACGTGGCCGTGATCGGCATTGGCGGCGTGGGGTCGTGGGTGGCCGAGGCGCTCGCGCGCAGCGCGGTCGGCACGCTGACACTGATCGACCTCGACAACGTCGCCGAGAGCAACACTAACCGGCAGATCCACGCGCTCGACGGCAACTACGGGAAACCGAAGGTCGAAGCGATGGCGGAACGCATCGCGGCGATCAATCCGTTTTGCGACGTGCGGCTGATCGAAGACTTCGTCGAGCCGGACAATTTTGACGCCACCCTCGGCGGCGGCTTCGATTACGTGATCGATGCGATCGACAGCGTGCGCACCAAGACCGCGTTGATCGCATGGTGCGTGGAGAGGAAGCAGCCGTTGATCACGATTGGCGGCGCGGGTGGTCAACTCGATCCGACGCGCATTCGCATCGACGATCTCGCGCTGACGATCCAGGACCCGTTGCTGTCGAAAGTGCGCGGACAGTTGCGCAAGCAGCACGGTTTTCCGCGCGGGCCGAAGGCCAGGTTCAAGGTGAGCGCGGTGTATTCCGACGAACCGTTGATCTATCCGGAAGCCGCCGTCTGCGATATCGACGCGGAAGCCGAGCACGTGAGCACGTCGCCGGGACACACGGGACCGGTCGGTTTGAACTGCGCGGGATTTGGTTCGAGCGTGTGCGTGACGGCGAGCTTCGGTTTTGCCGCGGCCGCGCACGTGCTGCGGGCGTTGGCGAAGCAGGCGACAGCTTGAGGTGATTCACGTCGCGGCAAATGCCGCGGCGTCTTCAGGAATTGAGACCTGCAGGCATTCAGGCGCGGCACAGTGGCCACGCCCGAACACTGGTCAGGCGGATCAGTACAGCGCGGCGCTCAGCTTGCGCCGCCATTGCGCCACCAGCTCCGGCTGATGCGCGGCCAGATCGAACACCGACAGCATCGTCTTACGGCCGATATCGTCACGGAACGTGCGGTCGCGTTGCACGATCGCCAGCAGTTGTTCGAGCGCTTCCGCGTATTTGAGGCGGGCGATGAACGCGCTGGCCAGATCGAAGCGCGCTTCGAGATCGGTTGGGTCGGCGGCGACCTTGGCTTCCAGCGCGTCGGTCGGCGGCAAGTCCGCGGCGGCGTCTACCGCGTCGAGGCGCGTCTTGATCGCGTTGAAACGCGCGTCGATACCTTGCGTGGTTTTCGGCGATAGCAGATCGATTTCGTTGCGGACCTCGTCGATACGGTTGTCTTCGAGCAGCATTTCAATGCGGTCCATGCGTGCTTCGTCGAAACCCGGGTCGTAGGCGAGGGCGGCTTGCAGCGCGTCGTAGGCATCGTCGCGGCGGCCTTCGGCCAGTGCGGTTTGCGCCTCGAGGCGCGCGGCGTCAGCGCCCTGCGGCACGAGCCGCTCGATAAACTCGCGCAACTGGCCTTCAGGCAGCACGCCGACAAACTGATCGACCGGCTGTCCGTCAGCAAAGGCCATGACGTGCGGAATGCTGCGCACCTGGAAGTGCGCGGCCAGTTCCTGGTTTTCGTCTACGTTGACTTTCACCAGCTTCCATTTGCCGGCGGCTTCGGCTTCGAGCTTTTCGAGCATCGGGCCGAGAGTCTTGCACGGGCCGCACCAGGGCGCCCAGAAATCGACCAGCACGGGGGCCAGTGTCGACGCCGTGATGACGTCCTGTTCGAAAGTGGCCAGAGTGGTGTCCATTGCGTCCTCGTCGATAAAACGGTCTATTGATTATTTGGGGCCGAACGCCGCGGATTCAATGCGGGCCGAGCGCGCTTGCGCCGATTCTCGCTCAGTTGCGCTTACTTGCGCGCCTTGGCGATCATTTACGCTGGGGCAGCGGAATCCATTCGGTTTCGCCCGGCACCTTGCCCATTTCCTGATTGGTCCATGCGAGCTTCGCGGCTTCGATTTTCTCGCGCGAACTGGCGACGAAATTCCACTCGATAAAGCGCTCGCCCTCCAGCTTCTCGCCGCCGAGCAGCATGACGCGCGCGCCGTGGGTGCTCGCCAGCGTGACCGTTTCGTCGAGCGCAAGCACGGCCATCTGGCCGACTTCGAGCGGCGTGCCGTCGATTTCCAGATCGCCGTCCACGAGATAGACGCCGCGTTCCTCGTGCTCCGGTTCGAGCGCGAAGGCGCCGCCCGGCGCGAATTCGCCGGCGACATACAGCGTGCCCGAAAACGTCGCGACCGGCGAGGTCGCGCCGAACGCCGTGCCCGCGATCACCCGCAGCGTCACGCCGTTGCGCTCGACCACCGGCAGCGTGTCCGCCGCGTGATGGGCGAACGATGGCTCGATCTCTTCGTCTTCGAGCGGCAGCGCGACCCACGTCTGAATGCCGTGCATGGTCAGGCCGCTCGCGCGGTCCTCTTCCGGCGTGCGCTCGGAGTGGACGATACCGCGCCCAGCCGTCATCCAGTTGACGTCGCCGGGGACGATCTTCTGCGCCGAGCCGAGGCTGTCGCGATGCATGATCGCGCCTTCGAACAGATAGGTCACCGTGGCAAGGCCGATATGCGGATGCGGGCGCACGTCGAGGCCGACACCGGGTTCCAGGGTGGCCGGGCCCATATGGTCGAAGAAGATGAACGGACCGATCAGACGCGCCGCCATGGCCGGCAGCACGCGCCGCACGGTCAGACTGCCGACGTCGCGCAGGTGCGGCTTGAGGACTGCTTTGATCGAGGAAGACATGGGCAGACTCGGCTGGGAAGGTGGGAGGAAATTTTTGCTGAATGGACGATTCTACTGCGGAGGACGCAATGATGAGGGCTGAGCGCCATGTCGACGCTCCGGGAATCCGTAGCGCGGCCCGTCGCTTGCCGTTGCCGGCTCCGCTAAACTGCCGGATCGAACAATCAATTGGAGACCGGGATGTCGCCCAAGGATTTGCTGCTCGCGCTGGTTGTCGTCGTGGCGTGGGGCGTCAACTTCGTCGTGATCAAGGTCGGCCTGCATGGCGTGCCGCCCATGCTGCTCGGCGCGCTGCGCTTCACGCTCGCCGCGGTGCCGGCGGTGTTTTTCATCAAACGGCCCAACCTGCCGTGGCGCTGGCTGCTCGCGTACGGCGCGACGATTTCATTCGGGCAGTTCGCTTTTCTGTTCTCGGCCATGTATGTCGGCATGCCGGCCGGACTCGCTTCGCTGGTGTTGCAGGCGCAGGCGTTTTTTACGCTGATATTCGCGGCCATCTTCCTGCATGAGCGGTTCCGCTTGCCGAATGTCGTGGGTTTGGTGATCGCGGCGGGCGGGCTTGCCGTGATCGGACTGCAAGGCGGCCACGCCATGACGCTGGCCGGATTTGTCCTCACATTGTGCGCCGCGTGCTCGTGGGCGCTGGGCAACATCGTCACGAAGAAGGTCGGCAAGGTCGATCTCGTCGGACTCGTGGTGTGGGGCAGCCTGATTCCGCCGCTGCCGTTTTTCGCGCTGTCGTATGCGTTCGAGGGGCCGCAGCGGATCGTCGCGGCGCTTTCTGGCATCAGCGCGATGTCGATCTTCGCCATCGTGTATCTCGCGTTCATCGCCACGCTGATCGGCTACGGATTGTGGAGCCGCCTGCTGTCGCGCTATCCGGCAAGCCAGGTCGCGCCGTTTTCGCTGCTGGTGCCGATCGTCGGGCTCGCGTCGGCTTCGCTGTTTCTCGACGAGCAACTGTCCGCGGCGCAGATCGCCGGCGCTTTGCTGGTGATGGCAGGGTTGGCCGTGAACGTGTTCGGCGGCTGGGTCATGCAGCGGTTTTTACCGGCGCGCCGGGCAACCGGCGCGTCCGATTGAGGACGAAAAAGCGGACGAAAATGCGGACAAAAAGACGCGGACGATAAAACGCAAACCAGAGCGCGCACAGCGCCGACAACCACACCACCAACGAAACTACGGCCGCATCGAGCGGCCGTGTTTCATTGCATCGTTGCAAGCGAAAGCATCACGTCATGCGGTTCTTCGCGAGCGGCGGATTCGCCGCGAAATAGCGCTTGATGCCGGTCATGATCGCATCGGCCATCTTGTCGCGATACGCGTCGTCGTTCAGGCGGCGCTCTTCGTCCGGGTTGCTGATGAAGGCGGTTTCCACGAGGATCGACGGAATGTCCGGCGCCTTCAGCACCGCGAACCCCGCCTGTTCGACCGAGCCCTTGTGCAGCTTGTTGATGCCGCCAATTTCCTTCAGCACGAAGTTGCCGTAGCGCATCGAGTCGCGAATCTGCGCGGTAGTGGACATATCGAACAGTGCGCGGTTGACGGTGGCGTCGGCGGACTTGATATTGATCCCGCCGATCTCATCCGACGAGTTCTCCTTGTTCGCCATCCAGCGCGCCGCGGCGCTCGACGCGCCATGCTCGGACAGCGCGAACACCGACGAGCCCTTGGCGTCGGGCGTGGTGAACGCGTCGGCGTGGATCGATACGAACAGGTCCGCGCCGACGCGGCGCGCTTTCTGCACACGTACGTTCAGCGGCACGAAGAAGTCGGCGTCGCGCGTCATCATGGAGCGCATGTTCGGTTGCGCGTCGATCTTCGCGCGCAGCTTCTTGGCGATGTCGAGCGCGACGTGTTTCTCGTAGGTGCCCGAGCCGCCGATCGCGCCCGGGTCTTCGCCGCCGTGACCCGGGTCGATCGCGACAGTCAGCAAACGCACCGTGTTGCTCTTGCCGGATTTTGGCGTGGTGAATGCGTAGGTATCGTCGCTGCTGGCATCGTCCGCGCCCAGCGTGCTGGCGCTGTTGCCGCTATTGCCTTTATTGCGCGCGATGGCCGTGGACGGCGCCGGCGGCGTGGCGGGCTTGCCGACGATCGGCGGTGCAGGCGTTGGCGTGACATGCACAGGCGGACGCGGCACGTTCGGCGTGGACCCGCTGCCGCCGTTCTGCGCGTAACGCTCGAAGAATGCCTCGCTGTTGTCGGCGGCGGGCGGCGTGGTGCCCGGACCGCTCAAGGTGGCGGGCGGTGGCGCGGCGTTCTGGTCGTTCAGCGTCTGCTGCTTGCGTTCTGTCTGCGCGAGCAGATCCATCAATGGATCGGGCGCGACCGCGGGATACAGGTCGAACACGAGCCGGTATTTGTATGCGCCGACCGGTGGCAGCGTGAACACCTGCGGCTTCACCGAGCCCTTCAGGTCGAACACCATGCGCACCACATGCGGCTGATATTGCCCCACACGCACCGATTGAATTTGCGGATCGTTCGGTGTGATTTTCGACACGAGGTCCTTGAGCGCCTGATCCAGATCGAGGCCGCTCAGATCGACCACCAGCCGGTCAGGTCCCTGCAGCAACTGCTGGGCGTTCTGCAAAGGTTGATCGGATTCGATCGTGACGCGCGTGTAGTCGCGCGCGGGCCAGACCCGCACGCCGAGCACCGAGCTGGCCCACGCAAGACGCGGCGCGACGAGGCCGAGCACGAGCGTGGACGCACCCGCGCGCAGAATCTGCCGGCGCCGCCAGTTATGCGTTGCGGTAGCCGCCGATTCGATCGAGCGGAACGGTTTGATCAACATCTTTCGAGACATGCCTTTCCTGGTTCGCTGTATGCCCGTGCGACGAGTACACGGCCGTCGCCTTGGTTCTCATTGTCGAGGTCGAGCGAGAAGACGAGATCCGGCACGCCTAAGAGACGCCCTGCGCGTTGCGGCCATTCGACGAGGCAGACGGCGCCGCTGTCGAAGTACTCGCGAAAGCCCGCGTCGGCCCATTCGGCCGGATCGGTGAATCTGTACAGATCGAAGTGATAGAGCGCGAGTTCCCCGCTGGGGCGTTCGAGCACGTAGGGTTCGACGAGTGTGTAGGTAGGACTGCGCACGCGGCCGGTGTGGCCGAGGCCGCGCAAGGTGGCGCGCACGAGGGTGGTTTTGCCGGCGCCAAGATCGCCGACGAGTTGCACTTGCAGCCCGTGGAATGCCGTGTTGTCTTGAACGCCCGGCGCGTGTTGCGACGCTTCACGCACGCTTTCAATCGCCTTCGCGAAGCGCTCGCCGAATGCGAGTGTGGCGGCTTCGTCCGCGAGCGCGAAGGTGCGTTCGAGCAGGACATTGGCGGGCGGTTGGATCGCGAGATCGGGATTGTCAGGCATTCTCGTAAAATGGCGTGATGAACCGAAGTCCGGAGTCCCCTGTTTCCTGCCCGCCTGCGTCTGACGACGATGCGCGTGCCGAGCGTCATTTCGATGAAACGGCGCTGAATGCGCTCGCGCTGAACATCAAAACGTGGGGCCGTGAACTGGGTTTCGGAGCAATCGGCATTAGCGACACCGATCTCTCCGCGGCCGAAGCGCCGCTTGCAGCCTGGCTGGAAGCGGGGTGCCACGGCGAGATGGATTATATGGCGAAACACGGCATGAAACGCGCGCGGCCCGCCGAGCTTGTGGCCGGCACGCGACGTGTGATTACCGCGCGCATCGCTTATTTGCCCGCTCAGACACTGAGCGGAAAGGCGCCCGAAAGCGCTTTGCATGACGGCCCGCTGATGCAGGACAGCCGGGACTGGCGCGCAGCCGAGCATGCGCGGCTCGCGGACCCGTCGGCGGCGGTGGTGTCGATCTATGCGCGCGGCCGCGACTATCACAAGGTCATGCGTAACCGTCTGCAACATCTCGCCGAAAAAATCGAGGCGGAGATCGGCGCATTTGGCTACCGCGTATTTACCGATTCGGCGCCGGTGCTGGAGGTAGAACTTGCCCAGAAGGCCGGCATCGGCTGGCGCGGCAAGCACACGCTGCTGTTGCAGCGCGACGCCGGGTCGCTGTTTTTTCTCGGCGAAATCTATGTCGATGTGCCGTTGCCGACGGATGCCGAAACCTCGCCCGAGGTCGCGCCCGAAACGCCGGGCTCGCACTGCGGCAGTTGCACACGTTGCCTCGGCGCCTGTCCGACCGGCGCGATCGTCGCGCCTTACAAGGTCGATGCGCGTTTGTGCATCTCCTATCTGACGATCGAATTGAAGGGCAGCATTCCGCTGGAAATGCGTCCGCTGATCGGCAATCGCGTGTACGGTTGCGACGATTGTCAGCTCGTGTGCCCATGGAACAAGTTCGCACAGGCCGCGCCGGTCGCCGATTTCGACGTGCGGCATGGACTAGATCGCGCGTCGCTTGTCGAGCTTTTCTCGTGGAGCGCGGACGAGTTCGATACGCGCATGCAGGGCAGTGCGATTCGCCGGATCGGCTATGAGAGCTGGCTGCGCAATCTCGCGGTGGGCATGGGCAACGCGCTGCGTGCGTCGCGCGATACTTTGAGCGAGCCGGCGCGCGAGGCGATCGTGCAGGCGCTGAAATCGCGGGCCGGCGACGCTTCGGCCGTTGTGCGCGAGCATGTGGAATGGGCGTTGGAAGCGGCGTAAAGTAGCGGCACACTATTGGGTTCGGCGTGTGCAGCGTGACGCACGACATGCTAGTGCGCCAACCTTGCAAATCGGAGCGCCGCGCCAGCAAGGAGCAGGCAATCATGTTCAACGCAGTGATCGATGCGCCGTTCGGCAAGGTCGGCATCCGTCTCGAAAACGAGGCCGTGCGCGAGATCGTCTATCTGCCGGATTCCATGCAAAGCGTCGCGCCCGACACGCCGTTGGCGAGGCGGGCGGCCGAACAGATCGAACGGTATTTCGAACGTGCTTCGGCGAAATTCGAGTTGCCGCTTGCCCCGGTCGGCACCGCATTTCAGAAGCGCGTCTGGCAGGCCATCAGCGACATTGCGCCAGGCGTCGTGCTGACCTATGGGCAATTGGCGAGGCAACTCGGCAGCGCGCCGCGCGCGGTCGGTCAGGCGTGCGGCGCGAATTACTTTCCGATCGTGATTCCCTGCCATCGGGTGGTAAGTTCGAGCGGCATCGGCGGTTTTGCGAATCACGCCGAAGATGGTTTCTTCCGCAACGTCAAGCGCTGGCTGCTGGCGCATGAAGGCATTCTCTACGCATGAGCGATACCTTGATCGACGACGCGCCCGCCGCGTCCCCTCTCTTTGTTGCAAGCTCGGCATCGATCGATGCGTTCTGCGACGCACTGTGGCTCGAACATGGCCTGTCGCGCAACACGCTCGACGCATACCGCCGCGATCTGCGTCTCTTTTGCGAATGGCTCGCGCAGAGCCGCGACGCTTCACTCGACACCGCGAGCGAAGCCGATCTGAACGCGTATAGCGCTGCACGCCAGAAGGACAAATCGACTTCGGCGAACCGGCGGCTTTCGGTGTTTCGCCGCTACTACGGTTGGGCCGTGCGCGAGCATCGCACGAAGGTCGACCCGACGGTGCGCATCCGCTCGGCGAAACAGCCGCCGCGTTTTCCGTCGACGCTCACCGAAGCGCAAGTCGAAGCACTGCTCGGCGCGCCCGACATCGATACGCCTTTGGGCCTGCGTGATCGCACGATGCTTGAACTGATGTATGCGAGCGGTTTGCGCGTGACCGAACTGGTCACGCTGAAAACCGTGGAAGTGGGACTGAACGAGGGCGTGGTCCGTGTGATGGGCAAGGGCTCGAAGGAGCGCCTGATTCCGTTCGGCGAAGAGGCGCATGGCTGGATCGAACGCTATCTGCGCGAGGCGCGGCCCGGGTTGCTCGGCGCGCGCGCAACAGATGCACTGTTCGTGACGAACCGTGCGGAGGGCATGACGCGCCAGCAGTTCTGGAACATCATCAAACGCCACGCGTTGGCGGCCGGTGTGAATGCACCTTTGTCGCCGCATACGTTGCGGCACGCGTTCGCCACGCATCTGCTCAATCACGGCGCCGATTTGCGTGTCGTGCAACTGCTGCTCGGCCACACGGATATTTCGACCACGCAGATCTACACGCACGTGGCCCGCGAACGGTTGAAGTCACTGCATGCGCAGCATCATCCGCGAGGGTGATTTGCGTTTCGCCTGGCTTGGCTCTCGTTCAGAGAAACTCGCGCAGCCGATGCTTCAGAATCTTGCCGGTTGATGCAGCCGGCAACACGGCGAGTACCTTGACTTCGGCAGGCCGCTTGTACGGCGCGAGACGCTCGCCGCACCAGTCGATCAATTCGGCGGGCGTGACGTCCGCGCCGGCCATCAACTCGACGAACGCCACCACTTCCTCGTTGCCTTCCACCGCGCGCCCGACCACCGCCGACTGCACGACCTGCGGATGCGCGTTCAACACATGCTCGACCTCGGCCGGATACACATTGAACCCCGAGCGGATGATCAACTCCTTGCTGCGCCCGACGATATGCAAGGCGCCGTCCGCGTCCTGGCGCGCGAGATCGCCGGTTTTGAGCCAGCCGTCTTCGGTCACGACCGCACGCGTCTGCTCGGGGCTGCGGTAGTAGCCGAGCATCACGTTCGGACCGCGCACCCATAGCTCGCCGATCTCGCCTTTCGCGGCATCGACACCGTCGAGTCCCACGAAACGCACCTCGACGCCCGGAATGACCTCGCCGACCGAGCAGTCGCTGCGCGGCGCGTCGAGCATGGTGTGCGACACGGTCGGGCTGCTCTCGGTCATGCCGTAGCCGTTGTGCAGCGGCAGACCGTAGACGCTCTCCACCTGCGCTTTCAGCGCGGCGTCGAGCGGCGAGCCGCCGGAATACGCGAAGCGCAATTGCGGCGCGGACCACGAGTGGCCGTGCGTGTGCAGATGCTCGAGCAATTTGGCGTGCATGGCGGGCACACCCTGGAAGATCGATACGCGTTCTTCGGCGAGAGCGCGGCGCACGGCTTCCGGCGCGAAGCGCGGCACGAGCCGCAAAGTTGCGCCTGCGTGCAGGCTGCCCAGGCACACCGACGCGAAGCCATAGACATGCGAAATCGGCAGCACGGCATAAACGACATCGTCCGGGCCGACTTTGCGCAGGCGGCTCGAGATTGCGGCAATGAAGAGCAAATTGTGATGCGAGAGCATCACGCCCTTCGGTGCGCCGGTCGTGCCGGTGGTGTAAATCAGCGCGGCGCATTGGCGGTGGTTTTCGGCTTCGACCGGTTCGGCTATCGCCGCGTTGTCCACGGTGTAGGACCACGCGCCGATATCTGGCGTGATGGCCGGCGCCGCGCTGGCTTGATGCCGCTGCGCGTGCTGCTGGGCATCGGTCGAACTTTCGGTGGCGTAGGCGACCACGCGAGGCTGCGCATGAGCGCGGATCGAATCGAGTTCGCCCGCCGACAGGCGCGCGTTCGACACCAGCGCCCACGCGTCGAGCCTCGCGGCTGCGAACAGCAGGACGATCTGCGCGATGCTGTTCTCCGCGACGATCATTACGCGATCGCCGCCACGCACGCCCCATTCGCGCAGCAGCGCGGTAGCGGCGTCCACTGCTTGCAGCAGTTGCGCGCTGCTCAAACGGCGCGCATCCTCGATCAAGGCGATATGCTGCGGATCGCGCGCGGCGGCGAGCGCCGGAATGTCGGCGATACGCGCGGGCAGGGCGGCCAGCAGCGCGGGGATGTCGATCGTGGAACGGGGGGATGAATCTGGGTTCAACGCTGTCTCCTTGGAACGGCACGTTGCCCGGCGTGCGGTGCGCCGGAATATTTTCGAACGATCGTGCCATAATCGCCGGTCCCGCACAATTGACCATTCAGCAAATAGCCGTTGCGGAAAGTCGCCATTACAATGCGCCGATGAGCAAATCCCGACACGTCTCCGAAACGCCAGCCACGCAGTTTCTGCGCCGCCACGGCGTCACTTTCGGCGAACATCCTTATGATTATGTCGAGCATGGCGGCACCGGAGAATCGGCACGTCAGCTCGGCGTGGACGAACATCACGTCGTGAAGACGCTGGTCATGGAAGACGAGCACGCCAAGCCGCTGATCGTGCTGATGCACGGCGACCGCACCGTCAGCACCAAGAACCTCGCGCGGCAGATTGGCGCGAAGCGCGTCGAGCCGTGCAAGCCTGAAGTGGCGAACCGGCATTCCGGCTACCTGATCGGCGGCACCTCGCCGTTCGGCACGAAGAAGCAGATGCCGGTGTATGTCGAGTCGAGCATTCTCGAGATGGACAAGATCTGGTTGAACGGCGGGCGGCGCGGTTTCCTGGTCAGCATCGAGCCGAAGGTGTTGACGGCGTTGCTGGCGGCAAAGGCGGTTCAGTGCGCGAGCGTCGATTGACGTTTGCCTGAATGTTTTCCGGGCGCGCCCGTTCGGTAGAATGTGCGCCGCTTTGTTCCGAGTTGCGCGCCCTGTTGCGGTTGGGGTATCGAGTTTCAGACCGCCGATCCTTATAAGAGTCCCAGATGCAAAACCTGATCGTTGCTGTCGTTGCCTACCTGATCGGTTCGGTGTCGTTTGCCGTGATCGTGAGCGCCGCGATGGGCCTCGACGACCCCCGCTCCTATGGCTCGGGCAACCCGGGCGCCACCAACGTGCTGCGCAGCGGCAGCAAGAAGGCCGCGATTCTCACGCTGATCGGCGACGCGTTCAAGGGCTGGCTGCCGGTGTGGTTCGTCGTGCATTTCGGCGCGCGCTATGGGCTCGACGAGACTTCGGTGGCGATTGCGTCGGTTGCCGTGTTTCTCGGTCACCTGTACCCGGTTTTCTTCCGCTTCAAAGGCGGCAAGGGCGTGGCGACCGCGGCGGGCGTGCTGCTCGCGATCAATCCGATCCTCGGCGTGGCGACCCTGCTGACCTGGCTGATCGTGGCGTTCTTCACGCGCTATTCGTCGCTGGCGGCACTGGCCGCGGCGGTATTCGCGCCGATCTTCGACGGTTTCCTGTTCGGGCCGCATATCATCGCGCTGGCGATCGTCGTGATGAGTTCGCTGCTGGTGTGGCGCCATCGCGGCAACATCGCCAAGCTGATGCGCGGGCAGGAGAGCCGCATTGGCGACAAGAAGAAGGCGGATGCGGCGGCAAAGCCGGCGGCGGGGAGCGACGTCTGACGGGTTGATGCATTGGCGCGCGGCGTTCGCGCGCCGAAGCATCAGTCGCGGAAGTTATTGAAGTCGAGCGGCGTGTCCGTCACGTCCTTGCGCAGCATGGCGATCACGCTTTGCAGGTCGTCGCGCTTGCCGCCGGTGATGCGCACCGCGTCGCCCTGAATGCTCGCCTGGACCTTGATCTTGCTGTCCTTCACGAGGCGCACGATTTTCTTCGACAGATCGCCCGACACGCCTTTCTTGATCTTGATGACCTGCTTGACCTTGTCGCCGCCGATCTTCTCGATCTTGCCGTAGTCGAGGAAGCGCACGTCCACGTTGCGCTTGGCCATTTTCGACAGCAGCACGTCTTTTACCTGGCCGAGTTTGAAATCATCGTCCGCGTAGGCCGTGATTTCGTTTTCCTTGTGTTCGACGCGCGCGTCCGACCCTTTGAAGTCGAAGCGCGTTGAAATTTCCTTGTTGGACTGCTCGATCGCGTTCTTGACTTCGATCATGTTCGCTTCGCAGACGACGTCAAACGATGGCATTGCTTTCTCCCAATAGTGCTGCGGTGCGCGACGCAGCCGGCCGGCTGCTCATGAGGCACTCGCTATAATCACGGACCGGACGTCATTTTACCGACGCCGCTCCCTTTTGCCCAAGGCCGCCGCGCATTGCCGCGCAGCCCGGGTCCGAAGCCGTTTTCATAGGCTGCTTATTTCGTCGTTTCATTCGTCGTTTCACTGTTCTCATTCCGATGTCCCACTCCGAATCTGCCGCGTTCGTTGCCGGCTATCCGCTGAAGCCGCACAACACCTTCGGCTTCGATGTTCGCGCGCAGTTTGCGTGCCGCATCGAGCGAGAAGAGCAATTGATGGCCGCGGTGCGTGATCCGCGCGCAGCCGGGCTGCCGCGCCTCGTGCTCGGCGGCGGCAGCAATGTCGTGCTGACCGGCGACTTTGGCGGCCTGGTGTTGCTGGTCGCGCTGCGGGGCCGCCGCGTGGTACGTGAAGACGATCATGCATGGTACGTCGAAGCGGCCGGCGGCGAGCCGTGGCATGAGTTTGTGGCCTGGACTTTGTCGCAAGGCATGGCTGGCCTCGAGAACCTCGCGCTGATTCCGGGCACGGTGGGCGCGGCGCCGATCCAGAACATCGGCGCGTACGGGTTGGAGATGTGCGAGCGTTTCGCGTCGCTGCGCGCGGTGGAGCTGGCCACGGGCGCCGTGGTCGAGCTGGACGCGCAGGCTTGCCGCTTCGGCTATCGCGACAGTTTTTTCAAGCGGGAAGGGCGCGAGCGTTTCGTGATTACGTCGGTGACGTTCCGTTTGCCGAAGGTCTGGCAGCCGCGCGCCGGGTATGCGGATCTCGCTCGCGAACTGGCCGCGAACGGCCACGCCGATACGCCGCCGACCGCGCAGGCTATCTTCGATGCGGTGGTGGCGGTGCGGCGCGCCAAGCTGCCCGATCCGCTGGAGCTCGGCAATGCCGGCAGCTTCTTCAAGAATCCTGTGGTCGAGGCGGCGCAGTTCGAGGCGCTGAAGCTCCGGGAGCCGGAAGTCGTGTCCTATGTGCAGCCGGATGGCCGGGTGAAGCTTGCCGCGGGCTGGCTGATCGATCGATGCGGCTGGAAAGGTCGCGCGATGGGCGCGGCGGCCGTGCACGAACGGCAGGCGCTGGTGCTGGTGAATCGCGGCGGCGCGAGCGGCGCGGAGGTGTTGGCGCTGGCGAAGGCGATTCAGCGCGATGTGCTGGAGAGGTTTGGGGTGGAGCTGGAGGCGGAGCCGGTTTGTTTGTGATGGGTTGAGTCGGGTTGGTCGGTGCGGACGTGTTGATGCGGATGTGTTGGTGATAAAAAAGGCGCCGGGAGTTTCCTCCCGGCGCCTTTTTTGCGTTTGGCTTCGGCCGCGCCTTTCGGCGCTGAACTTCGCTAGCGCGAAGTTAGCCTGCTGCCAAGCCGTGCTTCATCAATCGCGCTGACGGCGAGCGTTTTCCGCAATCCGCATACGCAGTGCGTTCAGCTTGATGAACCCGCCAGCGTCGGCCTGGTTGTAAGCGCCGCCGTCGTCGTCGAAAGTGGCGATGGTCTTGTCGAACAGCGTTTCCTTCGAATCGCGCGCGACGACCGACACGCTGCCCTTGTACAGCTTCACGCGCACCCAGCCGTTGACCTTCTCTTGCGTATGGTCGATCAGCACCTGGAGCGCACGGCGCTCCGGGCTCCACCAGTAGCCGTTATAGATCAGCGCCGCGTAGCGGGGCATCAGGTCGTCTTTCAGGTGAGCCACTTCACGGTCGAGCGTGATCGACTCGATGCCGCGGTGCGCCTTCAGCATGATCGTGCCGCCCGGCGTTTCATAGCAGCCGCGCGACTTCATGCCGACGTAACGGTTTTCCACCAGATCCAGACGGCCAATGCCGTGCTTGCCGCCCAGGCGGTTCAGCTCGGTGAGCATTTCCGCGGCCGACAGACGCTTGCCGTTGATCGCAACCGGATCGCCGTGCTCGTACTCGATGTCGAGGTATTCAGCCTGGTCCGGCGCCTCTTCCGGCGACACGGTCCAACGCCACATATCGGCTTCCGCTTCCGCTTTCGGATCTTCCAGGTGACGACCTTCGAACGAAATGTGCAGCAGGTTCGCGTCCATCGAATACGGCGCGCCGCCTTGCTTGTGCTTCATTTCGATCGGAATGCCGGCCTTTTCGGCGTACGCGAGCAGCTTTTCACGCGACAGCAGATCCCATTCGCGCCACGGCGCGATGACCTTGATACCCGGTTCCAGCGCGTAGTAACCGAGTTCGAAGCGAACCTGGTCGTTGCCCTTGCCGGTTGCGCCGTGCGAGACCGCTTGCGCGCCGGTGGCGCGCGCGATTTCGATCTGACGCTTGGCGATCAGCGGACGCGCGATCGACGTGCCCAGCAGATACTCGCCTTCATAGATCGTGTTGGCGCGGAACATCGGGAACACGAAGTCACGCACGAACTCTTCGCGCAGGTCTTCGATAAAGATGTTTTCCGGCTTGATGCCGAGTTGCAGGGCCTTCTTGCGCGCCGGTTCCAGCTCTTCGCCCTGGCCGATGTCGGCCGTGAACGTGACGACTTCGGCGTCGTAATTGTCCTGCAACCACTTCAGGATGACGGAGGTGTCGAGGCCGCCCGAATAGGCGAGCACGACTTTCTTGATATCGCTCATGGTGAACTCGTAGCTGGAGAAAGCGGGAAAACAAGGCGCGCCGGCGGTCCCGGAGCGCGGAAAACCACTATTTTGACACTAAACCGCGGGTTGCCCGCGTTTTTGGGGCGATGCGGTGACGAAGCCGGGTCCGCTTGACGCAGTGGACGCCGGCTCGATGCGTGGCGCTAAACGTGGATGCCTTGCCTCGTATTCAAGGCCCCGTCGCGCTACACGCAGATGCTGCATTGGGTGCTGCATTAAATGCCGGGCAGCGGCTCGCTCAGTGATTCAGCTTGCCGAGCAGCAGATATTCCATCAAGGCCTTTTGCACGTGCAAACGATTTTCCGCCTCGTCCCACACGACGCTTTGCGGGCCGTCGATCACTTCGGCGCTGACTTCCTCGCCGCGATGGGCAGGCAGGCAGTGCATAAAGAGCGCATCTGCATTGGCACGCGCCATCATGTCGGCGTCGACGCACCAGTCGGCGAAGGCTTTCTTGCGCGCTTCGTTCTCGGCCTCGAAGCCCATGCTGGTCCAGACGTCGGTGGTCACGAGGTCGGCGCCCGTGCAGGCCTCGTTCGGATCGTCGAATTCTTCGTAGAACGGCGCGCTCTCGGCGGCGACCATGGCGCGGTCGAGCTTGTAGCCCGGCGGCGTGGACAGGCGCAGCTTGAAGCCGAGAATCTGCGCGGCTTCGATCCACGTGTACAGCATGTTGTTGGCGTCGCCGACCCACGCAACCGTCTTGCCGCGAATCGGACCGCGATGCTCGAAGTACGTGAAGATGTCCGCCAGCACCTGGCACGGGTGATATTCGTTGGTCAGCCCGTTGATTACCGGCACGCGCGAATTCTCGGCGAAGCGGGTGAGAATGTCCTGGCCGAACGTGCGGATCATGATGATGTCGACCATGCGCGAGATCACTTGCGCTGCGTCTTCGATCGGTTCGCCGCGGCCAAGTTGCGTGTCACGCGTGCTCATGAAAACGGCGTGACCGCCCAACTGGAAGATGCCGGCTTCGAACGACAGGCGCGTGCGTGTCGAATTTTTTTCGAAGATCATCGCCAGCGTGCGATCGTGCAGCGGATGGTAGGTCTCGTAGTTCTTGAATTTGCGTTTCAGAATGCGCGCGCGTTCCAGCACGTACTCGTAGTCTTCCAGCGAGAAATCCTTGAACTGCAGGTAGTGGCGAATTTTCTTGGCGGTCATGAAACAAATACGGCGGTCTCACCCGGCAGGATTGCCGGACGACGCCGCCGTCGTTTGTGGTAACTCAATGCAGCATAAAGGATTTCGCCCGATTTGACGAGTCGGCCAAAAGGCCGGGCAAGCCGGCTGAAAGCGTCGCCGATATCTCAGACTTGTCTTGTGTGCGCTGCGGAAAAAGGTCCGCTGCGCTATAATCTACGGGTTATCCCAAAGCCCAGCAGGCCGGTATTTCGCTTGCGGGACACGGCTCGCGCGGCTCGGAAAGGCCTGCTCGCGGTGTGCCGTCATGACAAGCGCAAAGGCGGCTCAGCCGGCCCTTCGCGGTTTCGGTGGTGTGGTTCGCCATCGCGGCACGGTCGGCGAGTCCAGGCAATTCAAAGCCGCTTCGCCGTTCGCTTTGCCGTCATCCCGCTGGGCAGTCACACAGGTATTCCTACATGGCCGAAGCAGCTCCAACCGAATATTTCATTCAGGGCATTACGTCGACGGGAAAAAAGTTTCGGCCGAGCGACTGGTCGGAGCGCCTCGCAGGCGTCATGGCATGCTTCGGCCCCGGTGCAAGGAAGGGGCCGAACGCTTATATGCAGTACTCGCTTTACGTCCGGCCGACCATGCTCGGCGACCTCAAATGCGTGATTCTCGATTCGCGCTTGCGTGACATCGAGCCGATGGCTTTCGACTTCGTCCTCAACTTCGCGAAAGACAACGACCTTATCGTGACCGAGGCTTGCGAGTTGCCGCCGGAGCATGGCACGCAGCAGACCAAGAACACGCGCTAAGGCGCAAGCCAGTCGAGTCGGCAAAAACAAAAACCCGCCAGCAGCGGGTTTTTTTGCGGCCGAAGCATCGGCATCGGCGAGTGGGGCGCACCATCGGCCTGCGCCGGTGCCAAGCAAAAAAGCCCGCCGAGGCGGGCCTTTCTGTGCAGCGGAAACAGGAGGTAGCCCACCGAAGCGGGCTGACCGGAATTACTGCGCTGCGGACGCTTGCAGACCCTTGATGGCTGCAGCGAGGCGGCTCTTATGGCGAGCAGCCTTGTTCTTGTGAACGATGTTCTTGTCGGCAATGATGTCGATGGTCTTCGACGATGCCTGGAAGATCTCAGCGGCCTTAGCCTTGTCGCCGGCGTCGATCGCCTTGCGGACAGCCTTGATAGCCGTGCGGAACTTCGAGCGCAGTGCCGAGTTGTGCGAGTTTGCCTTGGCGGCCTGGCGGGCGCGCTTGCGTGCTTGTGCGGAGTTAGCCATGACGGTTCCTTATCCTGTTCCTGTTTCCAGTACCTGACCTTCAAGTGGTGAGGTGCTGCTTTTAGATCGAACTCTTGGAAGCGATTGCCCAAGAGCGCAAAAGTGTCGAAAAAAATCGATCGGACTACGTGAAGGCTGGCCTGTGTTTTCGGGCTATTCGAGGATGTTCGCAGGTGGCGTGTCGCCGGCCGCGACCTCGTCTGGAAGTAGACCGAAAGTTGAGCGAGCTTCGAAACCGGCGATTATAGCAACAAAATCAGGCACGTGGCAACGGGAAAGCGCTACGAAGTCCTGCCGCCCCGTGGCGTAAAGCCTGGCACCCGGCTGGCGGCGATGCCGGGGCCGCCGCCCGAAGTCTGGCCGGAGTCCGCCTGGAAGTGGGCTGCGGGGATGTCCGACAGGACGCCGCCGCGCGGGCGGGCCACAAAAAACGCGCCAATCCGCCTGTCGGATCGAACGTCTGCGCGGCAAATCGGTCCGAATCGCGTTCCGGCTCGTCGTCCGCACTTGCGGCACCCGTATAATAAGCGCCCCATGAATCTATTCCGAGCCCTGCTGACGGTCAGCGGCTTCACGCTGCTGTCGCGCGTGACCGGACTGGCCCGCGAAACGCTGATCGCACGCGCGTTCGGTGCCAGTCAATACACTGACGCGTTCTACGTCGCCTTCCGCATTCCGAACCTGTTGCGCCGCATCTCCGCTGAAGGCGCGTTCTCGCAGGCCTTCGTGCCGATCCTCGCCGAGTTCAAGAATCAGCAAGGCCATGACGCCACCAAGGCGCTGGTGGACGCCACGTCGACGGTGCTCGCCTGGGCGCTCGCCGTCCTCTCGCTGATCGGCGTGGTCGGCGCGTCGGGCGTGGTGTTCATTGTCGCTTCGGGCCTCGCGCACGAGGGCCAGGCGTACGCGCTCGCGGTCACCATGACGCGCATCATGTTCCCGTACATCATTTTCATTTCGCTGACGTCGCTGGCGTCGGGCGTGCTGAATACGTACAAGAACTTCTCGCTGCCCGCATTCGCGCCGGTTCTGCTGAACGTCGCGTTCATCGTCGCCGCCGTGTTCGTCGCGCCGCGCCTGCAAACGCCGGTCTATGCGCTCGCGTGGGCGGTGATCGCGGGCGGCGTGCTGCAGTTCGTCGTGCAACTGCCGGGTCTGAAGAAGATCGACATGATTCCGCGCATCGGCCTGAATCCGGTGAAGGCGCTCGCGCATCGCGGCGTGAAGCGCGTGCTGTCCAAGATGGTGCCCGCGATGTTCGCCGTCTCGGTCGCGCAGATCAGCCTGATCATCAACACGAATATCGCGTCGCGCATCGGCCCGGGGGCGGTGTCCTGGATCAACTACGCCGACCGGCTGATGGAGTTCCCGACCGCGCTGCTGGGTGTCGCGCTCGGCACGATCCTGCTGCCGAGCCTCTCGAAGGCGCACGTCGACGCTGATCCGCACGAGTATTCGTCGCTGCTCGATTGGGGCTTGCGCGTCACCTTTCTGCTCGCCGCGCCGAGCGCCGTCGCACTGTTCTTCTTCGCAGAGCCGCTGACCGCCACGCTGTTCCACTACGGCAAGTTCGACGGCAACTCGGTGGTGATGACCTCTCGCGCGCTGTCCGCGTACGGCGTCGGGCTGATCGGCCTGATTCTCATCAAGATCCTCGCGCCGGGTTTCTACGCCAAGCAGGACATCAAGACGCCGGTGAAGATCGGTGTCGGCGTGTTGATTCTCACGCAGTTGAGCAACTATCTGTTCGTGCCGATCTTCGCTCATGCGGGTTTGACGCTGAGCGTTGGGCTCGGCGCTTGCGGTAATGCGCTGCTGCTGTTTCTCGGCCTGCGCAAACGCGACATCTATACGCCGTCGAGCGGCTGGCTCAAATTCTTCGTGCAGTTGCTCGGCGCCTGCCTCGTGCTGGCTGGCGCGATGCACTGGCTGGCGATCAGCTTCGACTGGATCGGCTTGCATAGCCGGCCGGTCGACCGCATGGCGTTGCTCGCAGCGTGCCTCGTTCTGTTCGCCGCGCTATATTTCGGTATGCTTTGGCTGATGGGCTTCAAGTACGCGTATTTCAAAAGGCGAGCGAAGTGATCACGATGACGCGAGTTCTCGACTATTTCAGCACGCTGGTTGCCGAAGACGACAGTCTTCCGTTGACCGAGGCGGCGCTCTCGCTCGCGCAGGATGCTTATCCCGACCTCGATCTGCAAGCCACGCTCGCCGAGATCGACGAGCTGGTGGTGCGTCTGCAGCGGCGCATGCCGGACGACGCCGACATCAAGCAGAAAGTCGGCATTCTGAACCGGTTCTTCTTTCGCGAGCTGGGTTTCGCCAGCAATCTCAACGACTATTACGACCCGGACAACAGCCATCTGAACGCGGTGCTCAAGCGGCGCCGCGGCATTCCGATTTCGCTGGCCGTGCTGTATCTGGAGATGGCTGAGCAGATCGGCGTTCCGGCGCGCGGCGTGTCTTTTCCCGGCCACTTCCTGTTGCGCGTGACCACGCCCGACGGCGACGTGATGCTCGATCCGACCAGCGGACATTCGCTGTCCGAGTCGGAGATGGTGGAGATGCTGGAGCCTTATGTCGCGTCGGCGGGCGAATCGGTGAGCAGGGCGCTGCGCATGCTGCTGCAACCGGCCACGCGCCGCGAGATCATCGCCCGCATGCTGCGCAACCTGAAGTCCACGTATCTTCAGACGGAACGCTGGCAGCGTTTGCTGGCGGTGCAGCAGCGTCTCGTGATCCTGCTGCCGGAGAGTATCGAAGAAGTGCGCGACCGCGGCTTCGCGTATGCGCGGCTCGATTACCTGCGCCCCGCGCTCGAAGACCTGGAGCGTTATCTGGGCGACCGGCCGGATGCCGAAGACGCAACGGTGGTCGAGTCGCAATTGCACGAACTGCGTCAGCGTACCCAGCACAACGATCGCGAGTAGGCAGTGCGCAGTGGGGGTAGCGCCCGCTGGTACGGCTCAAAACAAAACGCCTGCACACATTCGTGTGCAGGCGTTTTTTCATTGACGCGCCCCTTTCAGACGGCACGCCGCATGGACGCTCACTTCGGCTGCATGCGGATCGCGCCGTCCAGACGGATCACTTCGCCATTGAGCATCGGGTTGTCGAAGATCTGCTTGGCCAGCATCGCGTACTCCGCCGGTTTGCCAAGACGCGGTGGGAACGGCACCATTGCGCCGAGGGCGTCCTGCACTTCCTGCGGCATGCCGAGCAGCATGGGCGTTTCGAAAATGCCCGGCGCAATGGTCATCACGCGGATCGCGTTGCGCGACAGGTCACGGGCGATGGGCAGCGTCATGCCGACCACGCCGCTCTTGGACGCGGCGTAAGCCGCCTGGCCGATCTGGCCATCATAGGCGGCCACCGACGCCGTATTGATGATCACGCCACGCTCGCCATTCGCATTCGGCTCGTTCTTCGACATGGCCGCGGCGGCAAGCCGGATCATGTTGAACGTGCCGATCAGGTTGATCGAGATGGTGCGCGCGAACGAATCGAGCGGATGGGGGCCGTCCTTGCCGACCGTTTTGATGGCAGGCGCGACACCCGCGCAATTGACGAGGCCGCGCAGCGTGCCGAGTTTGGTGGCGGCTTCGACGGCTTGCGTGGCGTCGTCTTCACGGCTGACGTCGCATTTGACGAAGACACCGCCGAGTTCGTTGGCGAGCGCTTCGCCGGCCTCCACGTTCAGATCGGCGAGCACCACCTTGCCGCCATTTTCGACGAGCAGGCGTGCGGTGGCTGCGCCCAAGCCTGACGCACCGCCGGTGATCAGGAACACATTGTCACGAATCTCCATGTCTTCTCCTTTGCTACGGTTCAGTAGTGTCTAGATCGAATATTTTTTCGATGATCGATTGTAACGACTATGCTGCAACGCGGAAAGCGCGACGGGCTGAAAGCAAACCATTATGGATCGCTAAGTAATACGGGGTGCAGCGCGCGGAGAACGGGCACTGCATCCGCGCAATGCAATAAAAAACCCGCCGGCAAGGGCGGGTCCTATTGAAACAAACGCAAACGAAAACGCGCTTACTTCAATGCCTCGAATGCGCGTTCACGAATTTCCTCGACGCTGCCGAGCCCCGAAATGCGGCGATACTGCGGCGCCTTCAACGAGGTCGACGAATCGCCGTTCTTCGCCCAGGTGTTGTAGTACTCGATCAACGGCTTGGTTTGCGCCTCGTACACTTCCAGACGCTTCTTGACCGTTTCTTCCTTGTCGTCGTCGCGCTGAATCAGCGGTTCGCCCGTCACGTCGTCCACGCCTTCCACTTTCGGCGGATTGAACTTGACGTGGTACGTACGGCCCGACGCGGCGTGCGAGCGGCGACCGCTCATACGCAAGATGATCTCGTCGAACGGCACGTCGATTTCCAGCACGTAGTCGATCGCGACGCCGGCCTGCTTCATCGCCTCGGCTTGCGGAATGGTGCGCGGAAAACCGTCGAACAGATAGCCGTTCGCGCAGTCGGCCTGCTGCAGACGTTCCTTCACCAAGTTGATGATCAACTCGTCCGTGACCAGTTCGCCGGCATCCATGAAGCGCTTCGCTTCGAGGCCAAGCGGCGTGCCTGCCTTGACGGCCGCACGCAGCATGTCGCCGGTGGAAATTTGCGGAATGCCGAACTTTTCCTTGATGAAGGTCGCCTGGGTGCCCTTACCCGCGCCGGGCGCACCCAATAGGATCAAACGCATGTGCTATCTCCAGATCTATGTGAATTCTTTGGTGGCGCTGCAGCCGTCCCACGATGTCTCGAGGGCTCCGCGTCGGCTGCCGGTACGAGTCTCGCGCTGCACGTTAAAGAAACGGCGCTGCAGGACCGTAACGGCGCGACCGGGCAAACCCTGAACCTCGTTTGTCTCGGGAGGCGCGCACAACCGTCCGATTATGCCATGGGTTTTTGCGCTCAAGACCCGAATAAAGCCTGCACGCGCGCGAGATCGGCGGGCGTGTCGACGCCGGGCAGCGGCACGTCGTGGGTGACGAGCACCGCGATTCGCTCGCCATGCCACATCGCGCGCAGTTGTTCGAGCGCTTCGACCTGTTCGATCGGCGAGATCGCGAGGCTCGGGTAGGTGCGCAGGAATTGCGCGCGGTACGCGTACAGGCCGATATGCCGATGAACCACCGCGGGCGCGGGCGGAGTGGGCATCGACGCGACATTGGGCCAGTGCGGCTGATACGCGTCGCGTGCCCAGGGAATCGGCGCGCGCGAGAAGTACAGCGCGACGCCGCGCGCGTCGAGCACGACCTTGACGACGTTCGGGTTGAAAATTTCGGCGGGGTCGGTGATCGGGTGGGCAGCAGTGGCGATCGCGCAACCACTGCTCGCCGCAAGGTGCGACGCCACGCCGCACACGAGCGCGGGATCGATCAGCGGCTCGTCGCCCTGCACGTTGACCACGATCGTGTCGTCGCTCCAGCCGAATTGCGCCGCGACTTCCGCGAGGCGGTCCGTGCCGGACGGATGGTCCGCGCGCGTCAACACGGCTTCGAAGCCGTGATCGCGGGCGGCGTCGAGCACCGCTTGCGCGTCCGAGGCGACCAGCACCTGCTGCGCGCCGGATTCGCGCGCGCGTTCCGCGACCCGCACCACCATCGGCTTGCCGCCGATATCGGCGAGCGGCTTGTTGGGCAGACGCGTCGAGGCGAGCCGGGCCGGGACGACGGCGATGAACGGAGGCGTGGTGGTGTTGGCGTGGGTCATCGGCAGGACAGGCGCAGAGACGGGCGGAACGGCGGGCGGCGATGAAGCCGCGGGAAGGTGGCCGCGCAAACTGCAAGGGCGCGGACCGGAAAGACGGCGGATGCGGATCGAAACACAAGGGGCGCCCGCATGGCGGCCGCCCGGTGCGAGTCGCTCCGGCTTCAGGCCACGGAACCCGGATTCAGATCGACCGGCGTGCCTTCCACGGTTTGCCGCGCTTCGTCGACGAGCATGACGGGAATCCCGTCGCGGATCGGATAGGCGAGCTTGTCCGCATTGCAGATCAGTTCCTGCGCGGCGCGGTCGTAGCTGAGCGGGCCCTTGCAGATCGGGCAGACGAGAATTTCAAGCAGGCGAGCGTCCACGGACTTTCTCCACAACTAATGCGATGAGGCGATGATCGAGCGCGGCTTCGACCGGGACTACCCAGATGCGCGCGTCGTGCCAGGACCCTAATTTTACCGCATCCTTTTCTGTTATCAGGATGGCGTCGGCGTCCACGTCGGTAAAAGGATTGCGTTCGAACGCGTAATGATCCGGCAACGCGCGGGTGGCCGGCGTCAGGCCGGCGGCGCGCAGCGTGGCGAAAAAACGCTCCGGCGCGCCGATGCCGGCCGCGGCCAGCACGCGATCGCCGCTGAATTGCGCGAGCGGTCGGCGCAACGCGGGATTGTCCAGATGCCACGCGTCGCCGGGCGTGAGTTTCAACGCGAAGGTGTTCGGCCACGCGGGCAGCGTGCGCGCGTAAGGATCATTGACGAGCGTCGCATCGCGGCGGCGCGACAAGGGCTCGCGCAGCGGGCCGGCCGGCAGCAGGAAACCATTGCCGCCGAGCCGGTGATCGAACACGACCAGTTCGGCATCGCGTTCGAGCCGGTAATGCTGCAAGCCGTCATCGCTCACGATCACGTCGACTTCGCGGTGCGCGGCGCACAGCGCCTGCGCAGCCGCCACGCGATCCGGACAGACCCAGACCGGCGCGCCGGTACGGCGGGCGATCAGCAGCGGCTCGTCGCCGCCCACGCTCGCCGCCGATGCAGGCGTGACCCGTGTCGGGCTCGTCACGCGCGCGCCGTAGCCGCGCGACACCACGCCGGGCTTGAAGCCCGCGGCGCGTAACGCTTCGACGAGCGCGATCACCGTGGGCGTCTTGCCGGTGCCCCCGACGGTCACATTGCCGACCACCACCACGGGCACGCCGATGCGAACCGATTTCAACCAGCCGAACGAAAAGGCGGCGCGGCGCGCGGCGGCGATCGCGCCGAACACGCAGGCGAACGGCGTCAGCGCCCATGCAAGCGGGCCACGCTGCTGCCATTCGCGCGCAAGGCGTGCTTCGAGACGGTTGTGAATTTCGCTCATGGGCGGGTCGCACGGACGAACGGCGCGCCGCCCGTCGGAAAGCGCCGGGACGGCGGCATGAAGGAGCTAGGCGCAAAACGCGGGGCAAGCATCAACGCGGTTCTCCGGACTGTCGATAATGAGGCCAAAGGCGAAACAGGGCGGCACAGGGCGAGGGTGCCGCAATGCCGGACGCCGCGAGGACGTTCGGCATGCCGTCGAACCCGCCACTCTAGCGCGCGTGCGTCCCGCCCGGCAAGTCGCCTGCGGGGCGGCGCGCGTCGAAACGGCCCTGACGATGTCGGGCGCCGCCTGTGGATAACTTTGTGGAGAACCTGCCATCCGACGAGCGGAGAGGGCCGGTCCGTGCGCTCGTGATCGGTAATCATTCTCTTTAGTGAGATGTAAACGCCATATAAATCAACGACATGCTTTGAATTCATGCGCTTGCGCAGGCAGTCTGGCGCGATTCGTCTGGCAGGTCCCGCCATGTGGACACTTTTAACAATTCGAGCGCCACGCTGGACGGCAATGGCCGCTCGGTCTATCGTCTATCCGGCCAGCCACCCCTATTCCTCGCATGAATCCCGAAAGCCCTTTTTCCTCGTCGGCCGCGCCCGGCGGTGAAGTCGTCGTTCCCGTCTCGGCGCTCAATCGCGCGATCGGCACGATGCTCGAACGCTCGTTTCCGCTCGTCTGGGTCGCCGGCGAAGTGTCCAACTTCACCCGTGCCGCAAGCGGCCATTGGTATTTCTCGATCAAGGACGCGCAGGCGCAGATGCGTTGCGTGATGTTCCGCGGGCGGGCGCAATACGCCGAATTCACGCCACGCGAAGGCGATCGCATCGAAGTGCGCGCGCTGGTGACGATGTACGAGCCGCGCGGCGAACTGCAATTGAATGTGGAAGCGGTGCGGCGCACGGGGCAGGGGCGTCTTTACGAAGCGTTTCTCCGGCTGAAAGCGCAGCTCGAAGCCGAGGGTCTCTTTGCCGCCGAGCGAAAACGCGCGTTGCCGGCTCATCCGCGAGCGATCGGCATTGTCACATCGTTGCAGGCCGCGGCCTTGCGCGATGTCCTGACCACGCTGTCGCGCCGCGCGCCGCACATTCCGGTGATCGTCTATCCAGCGCCGGTGCAGGGTGTGGGCGTGAGCGCCAAGCTCGCCGCGATGGTCGACGCCGCCAACGCAAGGCGCGAAGTCGACGTGCTGATCGTCTGCCGTGGCGGCGGCTCGATCGAAGACCTGTGGGCGTTCAACGAAGAAGTCCTGGCGCGCGCGATTGCGGAAAGCGCCATTCCGGTGGTGAGCGGAGTCGGTCACGAAACCGATTTCACGATTGCCGATTTCGCCGCCGACGTGCGCGCACCGACACCGACCGGCGCCGCCGAACTGGTGAGTCCGCAGCGCGTGCTGCTGCTGCGTGAGCTCGACCATCGTCATGCGACGCTCGCACGCGGCTTCGGCCGCATGATGGAGCGGCGCGCCCAGCAACTCGACTGGCTCGCGCGCCGGCTGGTGTCGCCGGCCGAACGTCTTGCGCGGCAGCGCACGCATGTGCAGCAGTTGAGCGTGCGGCTCGCATCGGCGGGCGCGCGCCCGGTGCGCGACGCACGAGCACGGTTTTCGCTGCTACAGATGCGCTGGCAGCGCTGGCGTCCGGATCTCGCCGGGCATCAGGCGAAGCTCGGCAATCTCGCGCAGCGTCTGGACGCGGCTTTGTTACGCCAGCATGAACGTCAGACCGCGCGCATCGACACGCTTGCCGCGCGTCTCGAAGTGCTCAGTCCGCAGCGTACGCTCGAGCGTGGTTATGCTGCCGTGCTGGACGCCCAGAGCGGGCGCGCGGTGCGCGCGCCGTCGTCGTTGAAGCCGGGGCGGCGTTTGACGGTGCATCTCGCCGAAGGCAGCGCGGACATTGCGCTCGCGGATGTGCAGCCACGCCTGACGGACGGTTTCTGACACTTCGCCGACGGTGTGAGCGGACGTACTTTTTGACGATGGCAACGATCGGGCACACCGCGTGCGAAGGCATTAATCACGCTATGTGTGCGGCATGTTCGCCGATGCCGGACATAAAGTCCGTTGGTTTGCGGGGTTTTTCCAACTCGCCTACAATCGAGTGCTCTAAAGCGTTATCCGCAGACTCCCCCACAACAGATACAGACAGAAGGAAAGCACCATGGAACATACGCTCCCGCCGCTGCCGTTCGCGAAAAACGCACTCGCTCCGAACATGTCGGAAGAGACGCTCGAGTTTCACTACGGCAAGCATCACCAGACCTATGTGACCAACCTGAACAATCTGATCAAGGGCACGGAGTTCGAGAACCTGTCGCTCGAGGAAATCGTCAAGAAGGCATCGGGCGGCGTGTTCAACAACGCGGCTCAAGTGTGGAACCACACGTTCTTCTGGAACAGCCTGTCGCCGCAAGGTGGCGGTGCTCCGACCGGCGCGCTGGCTGAAGCGATCAACGCCAAGTGGGGTTCGTTCGAGAAGTTCAAGGAAGAGTTCGCCAAGACCGCAGTCGGCACGTTCGGCTCGGGTTGGGCATGGCTCGTGAAGAAGGCTGACGGTTCGCTCGACCTGGTGTCGACGAGCAACGCCGCCACGCCGCTGACCACCGACGCGAAAGCACTGCTGACGATCGACGTGTGGGAACACGCTTACTACATCGACTACCGCAATGCGCGTCCGAAGTTCGTCGAAGCGTACTGGAACATCGTCAATTGGGAATTCGCGTCGAAGAACTTCGCGTGAGTTTGCGGTTGAGCAAAGGTTGATGCGGTCTCCCGCAATAAGCTTTGCAAACTGTCGCCAATATGAAAGCCCTCCGCGAGAGGGCTTTTTTGTGCCCGCGATTCGTTTTACACAATTGGTTCACACGATTCATTTCACAAGGCATTCGAGCGAGGCGGTTGCTCGGGGGTAGTATGAGTGTCGAGAGAATCGAAGGTTGAAGTCTGCGAGTCTCCTCGATCAGGAAGTCGTAGCCTGTCGCGGCCTTCTGCGCGAATCGACAATTCATGCATGCATCATGGAGCCCAATCGGAGTTCCTCATGAAAGGCAGTCAACTGACGCTGTTTGCAGCCAACCAGAGCCACCGCAAGAGCCACATGACCATCGTCGACTGGATTCTCGACAGGACGAAGGCGGCCGGCATCGAGGGTGCGACGGTGATCGAAGTGAGCGAAAGCATCGACGCGCACGGCAAGTACCACGCGGCGCGGTTTTTCGAATTGGTCGACCAACCGGTGGTCGTCACGGTGGCGGCGGCGGATGATCGCATCGACGCACTACTCGATAGCCTTCGGCATGGCGGTGTTCATCTCTTCTACACGCGTTGTCCCATCGAATACGAAGTGCTTGGCGCGGACGCACAGGAGGGTGGCGAGTAGCGTCCGCGTTTATGCCGATGTTCGGCAGAGACCCCGGTCGCCCCCGCAGGCGCGACAGTGCCGGGCACGCTCGTGTGTCGTGTGGGCGATAGACTAGAATGAATCAAGCTGGCCGCGACCCCGCGTCCGGCAGCGGAGAGGCACGATGAACGGCTATCAACTGACGTTCTATACGGAACACAACCGGAAGCACGGCCATCAGACCGTATGCGAATGGCTGTTGCATGAGGTGCGCCAACTCGGGATCGGCGGCGCGACCGTCATCAATTGTGCCGAAGGGATCGGCCACGCCGGTTCGCGTCACGCGGCGCATATGCTCAAACTCGACGATCAGCCGGTGCAGATCATTCTTGCCGTGACGGAAGCGGAAGCGCAGCAGCTTCTCGATATTGTGCGCGCCGAAAACGTCCATGTGTTCTACATGCGTTTTCCGATCGAATTCGGTGTGATCGGCGACGCCGCCCCGCACAAAGCGTCAAAGCATTTTTCCCTGTTTGGTCGTTCGGCGGGCTAGCAGGAACACGGGCCTTGCGTGTGTTTGTGCTTCGATAAAGTATCGGATGCCTAATCAATACTCAGGCTGATTCTCCGGGCTTCAATGCAATCCACGTGGTTTGCCATGCGCGATGGCTCGCGAGGGAGCGCGAGCGATTGCCGAGCATCCAGACACACTTCGTGTTGCCCGGAAGGAACGATTCTCTTTGATTGGGCGAGCGGTCATGTCGTCGGCCCGACTCGAAACATGATGCGGGAGTGCCGTTTCCGGGGGGCGTTGTGTTATCCCTGCTGCCGTGCAGCGTGCTCATTGCGGCCGGGGCGTTTTCCATCCTGGCACCGAGCAAACGCCTTTCCGGTGGCCACGTTATAGTCACGACCTATCAATACCATTGCAGGAAACGCTTTCTATTGCGAGAAACTCTCACGTATATTTTAGTTCCCAACAGATCTGAAACGGTGAGCCATTCTCGTCCAATTGCACGCCACGATAGCCCGCGTCGCAGCACGGCCCCGTGCCGCGGGTGATCAGCCGCGGTACGTCAGAAAGCGCGCACCACGAGGTTTCAGGCAGACCCGCCAGCGCCGGATCGTCGTCGCGCCTGGCGGTCTGACGCCACAGTAGAACATCCCGGTTTACGTCTCCCAAGGAGGTAACGCATGTCAAGCGAAGCAAAGTGCCCGTTCAATCATGCCGCCGGCGGCGGCACCACGAACCGTGACTGGTGGCCGAAGCAGTTGCGGCTGGATTTGCTCAGCCAGCACTCCGGCAAGTCGAACCCGTTGGACAGCAGCTTCAACTATGCTGAGGCGTTCAAGAGCCTCGACCTGGCGGCAGTGAAGAAGGACCTTGCGGCATTGATGACCAACTCGCAGGATTGGTGGCCCGCGGACTTCGGCCACTACGGCCCGCTGTTCATCCGCATGGCGTGGCACAGCGCAGGCACCTATCGAATCGGCGACGGCCGCGGCGGCGCAGGGCGCGGCCAGCAACGGTTCGCGCCGCTCAACAGCTGGCCTGACAACGTCAGCCTGGATAAGGCTCGCCGCCTGCTTTGGCCGATCAAGCAAAAGTACGGGCAGAAGATTTCCTGGGCCGACCTGTTGATTCTCACCGGCAACGTCGCGCTCGAAACCATGGGCTTCAAGACGTTCGGTTTCGCGGGTGGTCGCGAGGACACGTGGGAGCCGGACCAGGACGTCTACTGGGGCAATGAAAAGACCTGGCTCGGTGGCGACGTCCGCTATGGCAAAGGCGCAGCCGGCGACAACGACGACGGTGGCGTGATCGTCGCTGACGAAGAAAAGCACGGCGAAGAGGTGAGCCGCGACACCAGCGGGCGAACCCTGGAAAATCCGCTGGGTGCGGTGCAGATGGGCCTCATCTATGTGAACCCGGAAGGTCCCGACGGCAATCCGGACCCGCTCGCCGCGGCACACGACATTCGCGAAACCTTCGCGCGCATGGCCATGAACGACGAAGAGACCGTCGCGCTGATCGCCGGCGGTCACACGTTCGGCAAGACGCATGGCGCAGGTCCGGCCGACAACGTCGGCCCTGAACCCGAGGCCGCCGATCTCGAGAACCAGGGGCTTGGGTGGAAGAACAGCTTCGGCACGGGCAAGGGCGGCGACACGATCACCAGCGGTCTGGAAGTGACCTGGACCACCACGCCGACCAAGTGGGGCAACGGCTTCTTCGAAAACCTCTTCAAGTACGAATGGGAGTTGACCAAGAGTCCCGCCGGCGCGCATCAGTGGGTCGCCAAGGATGCCGGCGAAACGATCCCGCATGCTCACGATCCCTCGAAGAAGCTGCGCCCGACGATGCTCACCACGGACCTCTCGCTGCGCTTCGACCCCGCCTACGAGAAGATTTCGCGGCGTTTCCTGGAGAACCCGGACCAGCTCGCCGATGCGTTCGCCCGTGCCTGGTTCAAGCTGACTCACCGCGACATGGGGCCGTATGCCCGTTATCTCGGACCGGAAGTGCCGGCCGAAAAACTGATCTGGCAGGACCCGATTCCGGAGGTCGACCATCCGCTGGTGAACGAGCAGGACATCGCCTCGCTCAAGCAGAAGACTCTCGCGTCGGGACTGTCGGTCTCGCAACTGGCGTCGACGGCATGGGCGTCGGCCTCCACGTTCCGCGGCTCGGACAAACGTGGCGGCGCCAACGGTGCGCGCATTCGCCTCGCGCCGCAGAAAGACTGGGCGGTGAACCAGCCTGAGCAACTGGCGAAGGTGCTGAAAGTTCTCGAAGGCATCCAGAGCGAGTTCAATGGCGCGCAGGCTGGCGGCAAGAAAATTTCGCTGGCCGACCTGATCGTGCTGGCCGGTGGCGCCGCCGTCGAGCAGGCGGCGAAGAGCGCCGGTCATCAGGTGAGCGTGCCTTTCACGCCGGGCCGCATGGACGCCTCGCAGGAGCAGACCGACGTGCAATCCGTCGCGGCGCTCGAACCGCTTGCCGATGGCTTTCGCAACTACCTGAAGGCCAAGTACCGCGCCCCGGCGGAAGCGTTGCTGATCGACAAGGCGCAATTGCTGACGTTGACCGCGCCGGAGATGACGGTGCTGATCGGCGGCTTGCGCGCGTTGAATGTTCACGCGGGGCAGGATTCGCACGGCGTATTCACCCACAGGCCAGAGACGCTGTCCAATGACTTCTTCCGTAACCTGCTCGATATGGGTACGGAGTGGAAGCCGCTGTCCTCCGCCCGTGATGTGTTCGAGGGGCGTGATCGCAAGACCGGCGAGCTCAAATGGACGGGCACGCGCGTCGACCTGGTCTTTGGTTCGCATGCCCAACTGCGAGCGCTGTGCGAAGTCTATGCAAGCGAAGACGCACAGGAAAAATTCATCCGCGACTTCGTTGCAGCCTGGGCCAAAGTGATGGATCTCGACCGCTTCGACATCGCCCGATAGGTCGAATCGCCCCGTCAGCTCAGTTCCTCTGACGGGGCCTTTTGACGCATGTGGCGAGCCAGATCATCTTTGTCACAGTTGGTAACGGCAATCAGGCGCTCAAAGCGTTTTCAGCCTGTCGGCGGCGCATCTCGATATACGCGGTAAAAATACGGTAACTATCTCGTAAACAAGGCGCACGCAAATTGGCCTACCGTATGTTTCTCTCATGAAGAAACGTGCGCCCCCATGATCTCAAGTCTTAAATCGATACGCGTCGCGCTGCCTGCGGGCGCGGTTGCTCTGGCGCTCCTTGGCGGCTGTGCGGTAGTGCCGCCGAGCGGTCCTTCCATTGTCGCGCTGCCGCGCAGCGGCGAGCCGCTCAATCAGTTCCAGCAGGACGACTATAGTTGCCGCGACTACGCCTACCATTCGTCTGACGCGGCCGGCGCGGCGCAGAGTTCGACCACGAACAGCGTCAATAGCGCTGCGGTGGGCACGCTGGGCGGTGCCGCGGTCGGCGCGCTCATCGGCGCGGCGGCGGGCAACGCGGGCGCGGGCGCGGCCATTGGCGCGGGCAGCGGCTTGCTGCTCGGCGGCGCGGCCGGCGCAAACGGCGCACAGTATTCGGCCAACAGCATGCAGGCGCGGTACGACGCAGCGTACGCGCAGTGCATGACGTCGAAGGGCAACACGATCGCGCAGCCGCAGATGCCGGTCTATGCGCCGCAGCCGGTATATGTTGCTCCGCCGCCCCGTTACTACGGGCCGCCGCCGGTAATGTATGCCCCTTATCCGTACTACTGATCGAGTTCCGTCCAGCGCCTGCTGCAGCCAGGCCGCGTTCCCCTCAGGTATTGCCATGTATGGCGGCGAGAGGCGAAACGATGGCGGCAAACACCTTTGCAAACAGCGTACGGTTAATCCACCGTAAGGGCAACCAACGCATTCAACGATCGGAAGACGCACGTGGCGAACTCCTCTCTTACGGCACGCGACGTGATTCTCCACGCACACCGTTCGTTGTGCGGAGCTGACCGTCGCATCGTTCAGGAGACGAGGCGAATATGCGAATCTCGCAAGCTGGCGTTGAGACGTCCGTGCTGGGCGTATGGTCCCGCCAAGGGACAGTGGCGGCTCTGATCGCCGTTGCCACTTGTTTCGTTTCGTGCGGTGGCGGTGGTGGCGGCGGCGCGCCCGCTACGGCTTCGGGGGCAGCGGGTGGAAGTGGTAGCGGATCGGCAAGCGGCTCGGGTTCGGGCAGTACGGGCACCAGTGGCACCGGGACCAGCGGCACCGGTTCCGGAATGAGTAGCACCGGCACTGGCTCGACCACCAGCGCCGGAACGGGCACAGGCACTGGAACGAGCAGTACGGGCGCTACTGCGGCGGCAGCGACGGCCTACGCCACCGACGTCCTCATGCATCACAACGATCTCGGCCGTACCGGTCAGATGCTCGCCGAGACTACGCTCACGCCGGCGAACGTCAATTCGACAAACTTCGGCAAAGTCGCGTTTCTTGCAGCAGACGGCAAGGTCGACGGTCAGCCGCTTTTCGTCACGAACCTGCCGATCGGCGGTGCATCGCGCGACGTGGTGTACGTGGTCACCGAACACAACAGCGTCTACGCCTATGACGCCACATCTTTCGTGCAACTGTGGAAGGTCTCGTTGACCGGCAGCGGCGAAACGTCCAGCGACGACCGCGGTTGCCAGGACATCACCCCGGAGATTGGCATTACGTCGACGCCGGTTATCGACCGCAGTCGCGGCACGAATGGCGTGCTGTATGCCGTGGCCATGACGAAAGACAGTGGCGGGGGCATCCATCACCGGCTGCACGCGCTCGATCTGACGACCGGCGCTGAAGTGCTGGGCGGCCCGACGGAGATTTCGGCAACTTACCCGGGTAACGGCGCGGGCAGCATTAACGGCGTGATTACCTTCAACCCTTCGTTGCACACGGAACGCGCGGCGCTCACGCTGGTTGGCGGCAACATCTACATGGGCTGGACCGCGCACTGCATGTCGGGCGCATACACCGGCTGGCTGATGGCGTATAGCGCCGACACGCTGAAACAGACCAGTGCGCTCAACATCACGCCGAACGGCAGTCAGGGCTCGATCTGGATGGCCGGCTCCGGCATGGCGTCGGACGGCACGTCGCTCTACGTCGTGGACGGCAACGGTACGTTCGGCACTTCGCTCAATGCACAGGGCTTTCCTGTCGATGGCGACCTCGGCAACTCGATGATGAAACTCTCCTTGGGCAACCTGCAGGTGACCGATTACTTCGCGATGTCCAACGTGGTCGAGGAAGCGGGCACGGACAACGATTTCGGCTCGGGCGGCGCGATGGTGTTACCGGACCAGACGACAGCGGGCGGGGTGGTCAAACATCTCGCGGTGGCGGCCGGCAAGGACAACCACATTTACGTCGTCGATCGTGATGCGATGGGCAAATTCAGCCCGAGCGCCAACAACATCTGGCAGGAGTTGATCGGCACACTGGCGGGGGGCATCTGGGGATCGCCGGCTTACTACAATGGTGTGGTCTATTACGGCGGTCTGAACGACAACCTGAAGGCGTTGCCGGTCGCGGGGGCGTTCCTCGCGACGACCGCCGCCTCAAAGAGTCCGACTACCTTCGCTTATCCGGGTGCGACGCCGGCCGTGTCGGCGAACGGTGCGAGCAACGGCATCGTCTGGGCGGCGGAAAACGGTACGACGGGCGCTTTACACGCTTACAACGCGGGCAATCTCGCCGTCGAGTTGTACAACAGCAATCAGGCCGGCACGCGCGACCAATGGGGCGCGGGCAACAAATTCATCACGCCGATGATCGCGCGCGGCAAGGTGTACGTGGGCGCGACCAATGGCGTGGCGGTGTTCGGGTTGCTGTGAGCGGAAGAGGGGCTTACATGGGGCGGCGCGGCGTGGTTGCGGTTGCGGTCGAGCTTGCTCGCATGGGCGGCGAGACGTAGCGTCGGCGGTTAGCCGTTTGTGACGGTTCGGGGCGCGTGAGAAAGAGCCCTGTTCGGTTTCGGCAAACTGAACTGCACCCCAAAAGTTGAACTCCTACCCAACGGTTAGTGATGCAGTTCAAACACGGCCTACTGCTTGATGCGGGGTTCACTCACGTTGCGACGCATCACGCCGTGTGCGGGGTACGTCCCGCCCGTTCAGGGCAAGGGCGTTCATTTCGCGTTGAACCCACTTCAAACCGGCGCGCCGCGCGCCGGTTTGCGACGCTCATTGCGTGTCGCTCGTCGCGGCCGACTTGCGCGGACGACGACTACGCGCCGCGGTTTTGCGTGCGGTCTTTCTTGCTGGCGCTGACGCTTCTTCCGCTGTGGCGGCAGGGGCCACCGTTTCGGCAGGGGCTGCAATCTCCGGAATATCTTCAATGCTTCTCGGCGCAGCCTTCTTTGGTTTTTTCGCGGCCGTCTTGCGGGGGGCGCGCTCTTTACGGCGCGTGGGTTGCTTGTCGCCTGCATGCGGCTCGTTGGCTCCGCTGTCAACGCCGCCTGTCTCTTCAGCCGTCGAAGTTTCCGCCGACGCTATCGGCGCTTCCGGTAGTTCAAAAATGAACTCGCTGTTCTTCGGCGTATGCGCGGGCAGGTCTTCCGTTTGAGCCTGTGCGCCGGCGAGGTGTTCGACAGCAATACGCTCTTCATGCACGGCTTCCTGCTGGCCGCGGCCCGCCTTGCGATTGCCTCGCCCACGACGGCGTGACTCGTGTTTGCCGCCCGACTCGGCGCTCACGACTTCGGCTACCTGCGCTTCATACAACTGTTCCGCCGACTCGGAAGCTTCGGTGGTTTCGCTCGCATTTTCGCCCGCGACGTTCGCGGCCGTACTGCGATACACATATGCGCCCGACTTCTCGTCGCGGCCGAATTCGAGCAGCCCGCGAGCATGCGCCTCTTCCAGCAGATTGCCGAAGGCGCGAAAACCGTAGTACGTTTCGTTGAAATCCGGCTTGCGGCGTTTGATCGCGTTCTTCAGCACCGACGCCCAGATCTTGCCGCTGTCTCCGCGCTCCGACGCAAGCGCGTCGAACGTTTGCACAGCAATTTCGACCGCCTTGGTACGGCGTTTTTCGAGGTCTTCCTTGTTGCGAGTCTTTTCTTCGTCGGGCGCGCGTTTGGCCGCCGGCTGGGCGGCGTGTGGCGGACGCGACGACTCGCGTTTGGCGACCGTGCGCTGACTCTCTCGCACGAGGTCATCGTAAAAAAAGAACTCGTCGCAGTTCGCGACCAGCAGATCCGACGTGGATTGCTGCACACCGACGCCGATCACCTGCTTGGCGTTTTCACGCAGCTTCGACACCAGCGGCGAGAAGTCGGAGTCGCCGCTGATGATGACGAACGTGTTGACGTGAGACTTTGTGTAGCAAAGGTCGAGCGCGTCCACGACGAGCCGGATGTCAGCCGAATTCTTGCCCGATTGGCGCACGTGCGGAATTTCGATCAATTCGAAATTGGCCTCGTGCATCGCGCCTTTAAAACTCTTGTAGCGGTCCCAGTCGCAGTACGCCTTCTTCACGACGATGCTGCCCTTGAGCAGCAGCCGTTCGAGCACCAGCTTGATATCGAACTTATCGTATTTCGCATCGCGCACGCCAAGCGCGACGTTTTCGAAGTCGCAGAATAGCGCCATGCTGACGGTTTCGTTGGATGACGCCATGTATATCTCCATTGAAGCGATCGTCAAATTCGACGAATCGCGACCATGATAGCGATTCCAGCGGAGGTGATCAGCTTTTGTGTTCCACTCGCACCGATGCAGGCGGTGCGAACCCGCACAGGCCCACGCTCCTTGCGACGTTTGCCAAGGGTTTTTCAGCGCGGTTCACGCTGCGGCACGCGTAGTGCCCAAACGGTTCGGCGCAGCAGCCCGACACGGCGCGATGGCTTGACCACCGGACCACCGCACTAGCGTTCGTGCAAAAACGACGTGGGAGGGAGCGCCGCGCGCGTTTCCAGCACCTCGTCGACGAGACCATAAGTCCGGGCCGCATGTGCCGACATAAAATTGTCGCGGTCGGTGTCGCGCGCGATTTCCTCGATGCTGCGCCCGGTGCGCTCAGCCATTATGGTATTCAGGCGCTCTCGCAAATAAAGCACCTCCTTCGCCTGAATTTCGACGTCTGCGGCCGTGCCTTGGCTTCCCCCGGACGGCTGGTGAATCATGATGCGTGCGTTCGGCAACGCATACCGCTTCCCACGCTGGCCGGCGGTGAGAAGGAAGGTTCCCATGCTCGCGGCGAAGCCCGTGCATAAAGTGGATACCTCCGGTTTGATGAACTGCATGGTGTCGTAGATCGCGAGGCCGTCGTACACGGAACCACCCGGCGAATTGATGTAAAAAGAAATATCCTTGTCGGGATTCTCGGACTCCAGAAACAGCAGTTGCGCGACGATCACGCTGGCCGACTGCTCGTTCACGGGCCCGACCAGAAACACGATGCGCTCGCGCAGCAGACGCGAATAAATGTCATAAGCGCGCTCGCCGCGGCCGGATTGTTCGATCACGGTTGGCACGAGGCCAAGGCCGGTGATGGTTGGATAGCTGGAATGCATGTCGACCTCGTTTATGCCGCGTGGGTGACGGCGGGTGCTGGAGCGCCAGCGCATTCATTGCGCGGGTTGTTGTCCCTATGACGGCGCGGCAATGGGCGACGTGACAGAAATTTTTTTACGCGACGCTGTCACATCGTTCGATGCCCAGCCGTCAAGATGAAAAGAATGACGTTGTTGGCGCGCGCCCGGACAAGTTCGCAGGCAGCGCGCCGCGCGCTTTACACCACGCACGAACTGGAGGTCTATATATGACGGAACAAGCAATCGAGAAGGCATCCAGTTTCGAGGCCGCGCGTGCCCGCCTGTTTGCGCTGGCCTACCGAATGCTCGGCAGCCGCGCCGAAGCAGAAGACGTGGTGCAAGACGTGGGATTGAAATGGCACCTCGCGGACACGCAAGACGTGCAGACACCTGTTGCCTGGCTCACCACGATCACCACGCGCGCGGCGATCGACCGGCTGCGGCACGTGCAGCGCGAACGCGCGTCGCAAACCGCGGGCTGGTTGCCGGAACCGTGGCTCGACGAGGTCGCGCCCTCGGCAGAGGAATTGGCTTTGCGTGCAGCGGAGATGTCGTATGGCGTGATGCTGCTCCTCGAGCGGCTCAAGCCTGACGAACGAGCGGCGTTCGTGCTGCACGAAGCCTTCGACTGCGACTATGCGGAGATCGCGGCCATTCTCGAGCGCACGCCGGCCGCCTGCCGGCAGATCGTCCATCGGGCCAAGGCGCGTTTGCAACGGGCGGGTGCCCCGGTTGAGCGGCCTGATCCGGCCGCGCATGCACAGATCGTGGAGCGCTTGCGCGCGGCGCTGGAGGCGCAGGATCGAGCCGGCCTGTTGCGGCTCTTTAGTGACGCGCCGGAGGTCTTCAGCGACGCGCCGGTCGGCACCTCGGAACCGGCAGTGGCAGGGTGGATGGACACGGTAACGTCGCTGGTCGAGCGTGCGAGCAACGCCGGGACGGTGTCGGTCGCGGGAACATTGTGTGTCGCTTTGTTCTTCGAGGGCGAGGTCGTGGGGGTCCTCGACGTGTCCACGAATAGCCTTGCGGACGGCTCCACAAGAATCATCGCCATGCGCGTTGTGACGAGCGCGGCGCGCTTGCGTGCCATTAACCGCATGCTGGGCCGCGCAGCGGTCAGGCAACTGCTTGCGCGGATCCAGCAGACCGCTGTGACCTCAATTTCGGTGGGCCGCGACTTCCCAGTTGATGTCCACGCATAGCACCTGTGTACCAGTCGGCGTGTGTGCGGCGATCGAGGCAGTCACGCACAGGTGAGCTTCGTTGATCGACAGGTAGGGCGGGGTGAGATGCACCTGACCGGGCATGCGCATCGCCTGGATAAAGTACGGCCGGCGCTCCCAACTCGCGCCTTCCGAATGCAGCAGCGGGCGGAAGCGCTTGGCGCGTTGCGAGGCGCGCCCTGGCGGCAGCACGTTGTCGCCGATCTGCCGACCCGATCCGTCCAGCACGAAGCAGCGTGCCGTCTCGCCGAGCGTGAGGAGTGAGGCGGTGGCTTGCGCAACAGACTCGCCGGCCACCAGTTGCGCGGCTGCGGTTTCGAGCGCGGTAACGTACGGTGCGAGCCGCGCGGATTGTGCGCGCTCACGTGCGCCGACCCGTTCACGTAGCGCTGCGGAGAGCGAGTCCATCAAGCCGGCCGCCGCTTGCGGTTTGACCGGCTCGACGCTCGGACCAGCGAAGAATGCGCCTTGCACGAAGTCCACGTTGCATTCGAGCGCGATCAACGCGTCGCGTTCGGTGCTCAGGCCGCCCATCAGCACCAGTTGGCCGGATTCGTGCAGCAGCGAGACGAGGCCCGGCAGCACGCGCTCAATGTGCGAGTGTTCGCTTGCTTGCGCGAGAATGCAGCGGTCGAGCGTAACGATGTCCGGCCTCAGATTCCACACGCGGTCAATGTTCGAATGCTTCGCGCCAAAACCGTCGAGCGCGATCAGAAAGCCGGATTTACGCAGCGCATCGATGATTTCGGCAAAGCGCGTGGTTTCGCCGCCCGCCTGTTCGGAAACTTCCAGCACCACGCGCTGCGGCGGCAGGCCGAGCGCCTTGAGGCCGGCAAGCAGCGCGTCGCCGTAACTGGTGTCCATCAGCGCGGCCGGGTGCAGGCTCAGAAAGAGCCATTCGTCGTGGCTGTCGAACGCGTTGAAGTTGCCCAGATGCAGGGATTCAGCGAGCCGCCCGAGTTCGAGCAGATCGCCGCGCCGCGCGGCCTGTGTGAACACCTCGTGCGACGGCACTTGCAACCCGTGTTCGTCCCGGGCGCGCAGCGACGCGTGATAACCGATCGCGCGCCGGTGCGACACGGAGAAAACCGGCTGGAACACGCTGAAAACAGTGTAGCCGCCGTACAGAACGGTGCGCCGGGAACCCTCGTCGCCGGCCATTGGGCGCGGCGGCTGGAAACCGGGAGGATCGAGTTCGATCATGCTCATCATGTCAGTCGTGTGGGGTGGCGGCGCGCCTGCATGCTCGACATGAGTCCGCACGCGCAAAGCATCAGTTTACAGGATAGGCGAGCAAGAACTATGCGCGTCTGGAAACACAGCACGCATGCCCGACTGTCACACTCAGATAAGACGATTGTGCGCCAGCGCGGGCGCGAACGCGACGATTCGCACTTCGCTGGTGCGGCCCGCGCCCCGTTGCGGGTCGGCGGCGGAGCGCGCGGCTGGGGCGACACGCATCAGGTTCGTTCGGAAGGATCGGTCTTTTTCGCGGGCGTGCGGATGTCCGGCGACAGTTGCGCAAAGATCCACGACGAGCCTGCCGTGATGATGCCGACACACAGGAACGTCGCGTGAAACGCGGGCAGCGAATTGGCTGCCGTCACACGCGGCAACAGGCCCGTAAACGTGGCGAGCAGGGCGCCGGCCACGGTCACGCCCAGACTCATCGACAGCATCTGGACCAGTGAAAAGAGGCTGTTGCCGCTGCTCGCGCCGCCGGTGCCCAGGTCCTTGAGCGTCAACGTGTTCATTGCGGTGAACTGGATCGAGTTGACGCCGCCGAAGAATGCCAGTTGCACGAGCCGCAGCCACAGCGGCTGGTTCGCGGAGGTGAGCGCGAAGCTTGCCATCGTCAAGCCGACTAGAACTGTGTTGATAATCAGCACGCGCCGGTAGCTGTACTTGATGATCAACGTGGTCACGAGACGTTTGGATGCCATGCCCGCGGCCGCCACCGGCAGCATCATCATGCCGGCTTCGAAGGCGCTATAGCCTAGACTCACCTGCAATAGCAGAGGGATCAGATAGGGCATCGCGCCGCTGCCGATTCGCGCGAACAGATTGCCGAGCAGGCCGACGCTGAACGTGTGGATCTTGAAGAGGTCGAGCGAGAAAATCGGCGAGGGCTCACGCACGGCGTGCAAGCCGTAGGCGACAAAGCAGGCGAGGCTCAGGATCAGCAGCACCAGCACCGTGGCGTGCTGAATGCCTAATTCGGTACGGCCGTCGAGTGCGAACGAAATCGCCACCATGGCCACGATCAGCAACAAGTAGCCTTTCATATCGAACTTGCCGACGTGCTCGTTGCGGCTGTCCGGCATGAAGATGAACGTAGCGATGCAATCGATGATGCCCACCGGCACGTTGATCAGAAAGATCCAGTGCCAGGATGCGATCTTCACGAGCCAGCCGCCGAGCGTGGGGCCGATTAGCGGTCCGATGAGGCCCGGAATCGCCACGAATGAAAGCGCCGGCAAATAGCGCTCAGCCGGAAAGGTGCGCAACACCGCGAGGCGACCGACCGGCAATAGCATCGCACCGCCCACGCCTTGCATGATGCGGAAGGCCACGAGTTGATTCAGCGTGTGCGCGTTCGCGCACAACAACGAAGCGACCGCGAACACGAGGATCGCGCTGAAAAACACGCGGCGCGTGCCGAATTTGTCGGCGAGCCAGCCGGATACCGGGATCATCACGGCCATGGTCAGCGAATAGGCGATCACCACCGATTGCATGCGCAGCGGCAACTCGCCGAGGCTCGTCGCCATCGCCGGGAGCGCGGTGTTGACGATGGTCGAGTCGAGCGTCTGCATGAAGAAGCCGGTGGCGACGACCCACAGCATCACGGTGAGCGAGCGGGGCGAAGGCGCGCTGGGCGTTGTGGGCGCGAGGGCGGGCGGAGTCGGCGTGGACATGGAGGGCGGCTGGGCGCGCAGGACGGGCTGGGACTCGCTATTCTAGGGAAAAGCGCCGCGCGGCGCAGGGCGGGGAAGTCGCAGCGAGTCGGAAACGCGGCGATTGGTCACCCTGGCGCCTCGGTTCAGCGTCTCACTCCGAGCCCTCACTGTGCGGCTTCACTTTAAAACCTCACCCCAAAACCTCACCCCAAAACCTCACCCCAAAACCTCACCCCAAAACCTCACCCCGAAGCCGGCAACGCCACCGCAGCACGAAAGAACGCTTGCGCACGTGGGTCGTTACCAAACGCGATATGAATCCTGGTCCACGGACTGATCTCCATATTCGGCCGGAAGTAGTTGCCCGGCACCACGGTCACGCCCAGCGGCGCACCGCACTCCACCAATCTTTCCGCATTGGCCACGTGCGGCACGCGAGCCCACACGAATTTGCCGCCCACAGGTTTGTCGAAAATGTCCCAGCCGACGTCTTCGAGCGTCTGAATCGTCGAACCGAGCGCGTCGCGCATGCGCCGTCGCAGGCGTTCCAGATACTTGCGATAGGCGCCGCGTTCCAGCATCGACACGGCGACCGCTTCGGCAAAACGCGAGCCGCCGATGCTCGTCAGCATCTTGATATCGACCAGATCCTTGATGATCGCGTGGCTCGCCACCACACAACCGATCCTCAGCGACGACGACAGCGTCTTCGACAGGCCGCCCAGATAGATCACGTGTTCGAGCTGATCGAGCGTGGCCAGGCGGTCGGTGAGGTCGGTCTGAAAATCGGCGTAAATATCGTCTTCGATAATCGAGAACCCGTGCTCGCGCGCGAGCTGCAATAGCCGGAAAGCCACCTGCGGCGCGACCGTCGTGCCGGTCGGATTGTGGAACACGGTGTTGATGAACAGCAGCTTCGGCCGGTGCGACTTCAATTGCTCCTGCATCACGTCCAGGTCGGGACCGTTACGCGTGCGTGGAATTCCGATCAGCTTCACGCCATGCAGCTTCAGCAGTCCGTAGAGGTTGTAGTAGCCGGGGTCTTCGACAAAGATCGTGTCGCCTGGCTTGAGCATGTAGCGCATCAGCAGATCGAATGCCTGGCTTGCGCCGTTGGTGATCAGAATCTGCGACGCGTCCGCCTGAATCCCCAACTGGCCGATGCGGCTTTGCAGGTGCTCGCGCAAAGTCAGGTTGCCGAGCGGCGTGGCGTAGTCGACCATGCTCGCCGGGTCGGTACGCGAGACGTGGCGGATCGCCTGCGCGATCCCGTCCATGTCGCGCCACGCCTCGGGGATGAAGCCGCTACCCAGTTTGAGCGTTTCGCCGGGGTGGTTGAACTGCTGCAGGAGATGATCCGATTCGTCTTCGGCACGGCGCGGATCCGTCGTGCCCTGGCAATGCGTGCTCGCCGGCTGACGGTCGGAGACGTAAAAGCCCGAGCCGTGGCGCGAGTCGATATAGCCGAGCGACACCAGCCGGTCGTAAGCCTCGATCACCGGAAAGCGGCTCACGCCGTAATCGGTGGCGAACTGGCGAATCGACGGCAGCTTCGAACCTGGGTGGGCGGTACGCGAGCGGATCCACGCCGTGACGCCCGTGACGATCTGCTCGGTCAGCGGCACGCCGTTGTCCCGATCAAGCTGGATTTCGAGTTTCATGCGGATCTCTTCCTTCGCCGGAGAGCAGGGCGGGTGCGCACGGGCTTTCCACTCGCGAACGACACGCGGTTCACGCCAACTGTCCGGTTTTTTGACTGAACAGTTCCGACCAAAGTGTTCGGAACTGTGCATGGGTATTCGATCATCGCACGTCAATAATCGGTACAACAGAAAAGCTCTTTGAAGGAGAAAAGCGATGCGTGAAGTCCGGATTTTCGAATTGGAACATGGCGAGCCCGCGTCGGCCTGGCGTGTCGCGCGTCCGTCGATCTTCAAGGTGATCTCGGGCGAGATCTGGCTGACCGTCGAGGGTGACAGCGAGGATCACTGGCTTGCCGCCGGCGAGTCGATCGAGTTGCCGCGCCGGGTCGTGGCGTGGATCAGCGCGGGGCAGACCGGCGCGCGCTTTGCGCTGGCAAGCGGTTCCGAGCGTCCCGCCAACAGGACGGCGTCGGGGTTTCCGGTGCTGAGCTGGCTGCCGCGCTGGCTGGGCACGGCCTGACGATTCGTCGAGTATCAGCACCGAGGGCGCTGCGCCTCAATTCGGCCCGGCAGCCTCGTATTCCCCGATGTAGCGCGCCCGCGGCCGGATCAACCGGCCGTCGCGCGCCTGTTCCATGGCGTGGGCAATCCAGCCGACGGTCCGGCCTACCGCGAACAGCGTGAAGGCGCTGCCGGCCGGCAGCGCCAGCACCCGCTCGATGGCGGCGAGCGCGAAGTCCAGAGTCGGCTCCGCGCCGGTCGTGTCGCGCACCGCGCGAGCCAATCCGAGCACATCCGCTAACGGCGAACGAGCCGGCGCGCAGTCGGCGAGCATGCCGAGCAGCAGCCGCGCACGAGGGTCGCCCTCCGGATAAAGCGGATGACCAAAGCCCGACAGGATTGGCCCATGCACGCCGTTTTCATGCCGCGCGAGCCGGTTCGCCAGATAGCGGTCGAGATCGGGCGCGCGCGACGCTTCTTCGAGTAGCGCGGCGATGCGCACCGTTTCGCCACCATGACGCGGACCCGACAAAGCGGCGAGGCCGCCCGCCACCGCGCCGAACAGATGCGCTCCTGTCGACGTGATACAGCGCACCGTGAAAGTCGACGCATTCAACTCGTGATCCGCGCACGCTACCAGCGCCGCGCGCAGCAGGTTGGCCTGCTGGCGGTTACGCACCTGCCACGTTGAAGCCAGTTGCCGGTGCAGCGGCTCGTTCGACGGCGTCGCCGAGATCATCGCGGCAGCCAGCAGACGCGTGACGGCGCAAGCCGTATTGAGTTGCGCGTCACGCCCGAGCGCCCACACCCGCGGCATTTGCGCCGCCGCGGCCGGCAACAGCACGAGCGCGCGATCGAGCGGCGTGCTGTCGCTCCACAGCTTGAGCCACGCGGCCCACTGCGCGGTCGCGAACGGCACGGCCGGCGCATCGGCGATCCGCTTCACGCTGCATTCCCACAGCAGCGCGGCGACGTCCTCCAACGATGCACTTCGCGCCAGTTCCATGGCGTCGTACCCGCGATACAGCAGACGGCCCTCGGCGACCAGCGTGATCGACGATTCGAGCACCGGCACGCCCCAATCCAGCACCTTCTGCGCGACCTTGCCCGCGCGCTTGCCGTCTTCCTTGCGACGCGCGAGGCGGCGCACTTCGCCGGCGTCGTAGAGACGATGCTTGCCTTGCGCATCCGGCGACGAACTCAGCATGCCTCGGCTCACATAGGCGTAGAGCGTCGGCAAGCTGATGCCGAGCGCGGCGGCGGCTTCAGCGGCGGTGAGGGAATTCGAGGTCGGCATGGGAAAGGACGGAAACCGAAGAAATCAATATATATTGATTATCATAATCAAGATTGATTGCAACGTCGCGGACTTCTAGACTCGGTTCACTTCTTCCCGCTCCGTGATGAAACGCCATGACGCCCGAACTTGCTCTCCAACATATCTGGACGCTTGCCGGATGCGACCCGACTGCGCTGAGGTCGGTCACGCTGACCGGCGCCGATCCTGGTTTGCCATCGGTCTACCGGGTCGGCAGCCTGGCCTCGGCGAGCATCGCCGCGACCGGACTGGCGGCCGCGGAATATCACCGTCTGCGCACGGGCCGGCGGCAACACGTGACGGTGGAGATGCGACGTGCGTTGGCATCGTTTCGCAGCGAACGTTATTTGCGAATCAACGACGGGCCGCCGCCTGCCCTGCGCGATCCGGTCATGGGTTTCTACGAGACACGCGACGGCCGCTGGATTCAGTTGCATACGAACTTCCCGCATCACTTGCAGGGTGTATTGACGGTGCTCGGCTGCGCGAACGATCGGGATGCGGTGGCCTCGGCGATTCGCGGTTGGGACGGCGCGACGCTCGACCAGACGCTCGCCGACGCGGGCCTATGCGCCGCATTGATTCGCACGCCGCAAGAGTGGGCCGCGCTCGATCAGGCGAAAGCGATTGCGAGCTTGCCGCTTTTCGAGATCGAGCGCATCGGCGACGCGCCGGTCGAGCCGCCGCGTCAGCGCGGCGCGGACCGGCCGCTGGCGGGCGTGCGCGTGCTGGATCTGTCGCGCATCATTGCTGGGCCTGTCGCCGGCCGCGCGCTCGCGCAGCATGGCGCGGACGTGTTGATGATCAACGGGCCGCATCTGCCGAATATCGCGCCGCTGGTGATCGACAACGGACGCGGCAAGCGTTCGGCGCTCGTCGATCTGCGCGAGCCGGCGGGGCGCGAGGCGTTGCGGGCTCTCGCCGGCGACGCCGATGTATTTCTCCAGGCATATCGCCCGGGGGCGCTGGCCGCGCGCGGTTTCGGTGCCGAGGAGATGGCGCGTGTGCGGCCAGGGATCGTCTACGTTTCGGTGTCGGCCTACGGTCACGAGGGGCCTTGGGCACAGCGGCGCGGGTTCGACAGTCTGGTCCAGTCGGCGAGCGGAATTGCCTTTACCGAGCGGCAGGCGGCAGGGTGGAACGAGCCTAAGCATCTGCCGTGTCAGGCGCTGGATCATGCGACCGGGTATCTGGCTGCCTTCGGTGCGAAGGCCGCGTTGGCGCGGCGGGCTACTGAAGGGGGAAGCTGGCATGTGCGCGTCTCGCTCGCACAAACAGGCCGGTGGTTGCAGTCGTTCGGGCAGATGCCCGAGGGTTGGAAAGCGCCCGACGTCGCGCTCGAAGATGTGCGCGATTGTCTCGCAACCGTGGAGTCGGAGTTTGGAAGTGTGCTGGGCGTGCAGCCGGCCGAAGTGCTGGATGAGACGCCTGCGTATTTTGCGCTGCCGCCGACCCGAGTGGGCGCACATGAGGCAGCGTGGGTGTGAGAGCTAAAGTGCTTGCGAGGGCGTGAACGGAAACTGCGCGGAAACGGCGCGGCAAACAACCCGCCCACGGCACGAAGACTTGAAAACTACTTCCTCAATTCCGCCACAAAGTCGTAGTAATCGTTGCGGCAGTAAGTGTCGGTCAACTCGATAGCCCGTTGGTCGGCGGTGTAGCCCACGCGCGTGATCAGCAGCAGCGCCTCGTTCGGGGCGATGCTCATCTGCTGCGCGATTTCCTCGCTCGCGTTCACCGCGCGAAAATGCTGGAGCGCGCGGACAATCGACAGACCGCGATTCTCGAGGTACGTGTAAAGCGAATCGCCGATTGCTTGAGGATCGGGAATCACCGCGGCGGGGAACGTGGAATTCTCCACCGCCATCACGATGCCGTCGGCCAGTCGCAAGCGCCGCAGGCGCGTGACCGCCGCGGCCGGCGACAAGCCGAGCTGAATCACTTCGTCGCGGTTCGCCGGCAGGATTTCGCGCGACAGCCACTTCGAACTCGGTGTAAAACCCCGCCGCCGCAGCATTTCGCTGAAGCTCGACAGACGCGACAGCGGATCTTCGTAGCGCGGCGTGATGAAACTGCCTGCGCCCTGCGTGCGCCGAATCAGACCCTGCTCGACCAGCAAGGCAATGGCCTTGCGTGAAGTGATCCGCGATACGCCCAGCGCCTCCGAGAGCACGCGTTCCGAGGGCAGCGCCTCGCCGGCGTTCCAGCGGTTCTCGTGGATGGCGGCGCCGAGCTTGCGAGCAAGTTGCAGGTATAGCGGCGTGTCGTTTTCCGGGTCCGGGCGCAGGTCGCGCCAGCGGTCTTCCGAGGCAGAGGTCATGGAGCTCACGCAAGAAGGGCAAGGGGCAATTCTATGACATCGGCGCGCTGCGTTATAGCGGGCTTTTGCCTGGTGCCCGATCCAATGCCCATCGAACCGCTAAACTCGTCGCTATGTTCTTCGTGGCATGCGCCGCGCATTCACCTGCGCCGCGGCATTGCCGACCATTGAGCCACTTCGAGGAGTCAGCATGACGAGCGACATCGCAAGCGTGAGCCTGCCCGACGGCGAACGCATTCCGAAACTGGGGCAGGGCACCTGGGAGATGGGGGAAAACCCGGCGCGGCGGGCCGCTGAAATCGACGCGCTGCGTTGCGGCGTCGAACTCGGCATGACGTTGATCGACACGGCGGAAATGTATGGCGATGGCGCGACCGAATCGCTGCTGGGCGCCGCGCTGAACGGGTTGCGCGACAAGGTGTTTCTGGTCAGCAAGGTATATCCGCATAACGCCAGCCGGCGCGGCGTGATCGCGGCCTGCGAGCAAAGCCTCAAGCGTTTGAAGACGGACCAGCTCGATCTGTATCTGCTGCACTGGCGCGGCTCGGTGCCGCTCGCGGAAACGGTCGAGGGATTCGAGGCGTTGCGGCGGGCGGGCAAGATTCGCCATTGGGGCGTCAGCAATTTCGACACCGAGGACATGGAAGAACTCGCCGACACGCCGGGCGGCGATGCTTGCGCGACCAATCAGATTCTCTACAACGTGGCGCGGCGCGGGCCGGAATTCGATCTGCTGCCGTGGCTCGCCGCGCGCAAGATGCCGGCCATGGCGTACAGCCCGATCGATCACGCCCGCTTGCCGAAACGTTCACCGCTTGACGATATTGCCGACGCGCGCGGCGTCTCCGTGTTCCAGGTGGCACTCGCATGGGTGTTGCTCAAGCCCGGCGTGTTCGCGATTCCGAAGGCGGGGCGGGTCGAGCATGTGCGCGACAACCACCGCGCGTCGCAGCTGCAACTCGGCGCCGATGAGCTTGCCGCTATCGACGCTTACTTCAAGCCGCCACGCGGCAAGCGTCCGCTAGAAATGCTGTAAGCGCGGCGATCGTCTGGTGCGCAACAGGCCGCTGCAGGCGTGTCATCGATTCGGATTGACATGCAACGGCCACGCTGCGCGCGAGCGATCAATTGCAGCTGTGGTGCATGTGCACGGAGCCCAGCACCGCGACTTCGGCGGGGGTGTGCTTGAGTGAATCTTCGTTGACCTGGGCGGCGTCCGCGACGAATTCGTCGACGATCGACGACACCTGCGTATTGCGCAGACACAGCGAGACGCGCTGCGTTTCATTGGCCGGCAGGGCGGCGCGCTGACCGAGGAACAGCACGCCGTACTGATAGCCGTGGATGATGCCGCGAATTGCGCCGACACATTGGCCTTGCGCGACGTTGTCGTTTTTCTGCTTGCAGGTCTGCACGAGCGAATAGGCGGAGAAAGTGGGATCGACTGGCGGTGCGGCTTGTGACAGCGTCGGCGACAGTGGCTGTGCGGCTTGTGCCCCTTGCGCTGTTTGTGCCGTCTGTGCCGTCTGCGCGGGAGTTTTTTGCGCCGGCGTTTGCGCATGAGCGAGCGATGCGAGGCCGAGCGCGGCGGCCATCAACAGGCCGGAGGCCGCGTGTGCCGCGCAGGGTAGGGTATTTCGTTGCATGTTGTGGTGCCCTCATATCGAACGTTGAATCTGATATGAGGCGATCGCCCCGGTTTGGTTCCGGTCTCGTGCGTTTGCGCGCCTGATTGTTCGAGTAATGGCCGCGCCACGGGCGCGCTCGTTGAGCAGGTACTGGATGGGTGCGATGCGCACGAGCGAAAAACAGGCGAAAACGTTTCGGCGATGAAATATGCGGCCGTGAAGCCGCATCATGTGGCGCTATTCGTTGCGCCCGGCATTCTCGGGCGCGCTTTCCGGGCCGTTGCCCGGGATCTTCCTGGCGAGGTCCGCATCATCGCGAGAAACGGCTTGCAGCGCACGCAATTCATCGACAGGAATGTGGCAGCGGATTCGATGCGCGGACGGCCCTGTGGTGTTGCCCACAGCGGCGTCGAGGAAAGACGGATCCTGCTGTTCGCAGATCGCGCCTAGCTTACGCGGGCAGCGTGTGTGGAACACGCAACCCGACGGCGGCGATGCCGCGCTCGGCAGCTCGCCAAAGAGCCGGATGCGGGTTGTGCCGCCGTGGCCATCGAGCGTCGGTACCGAAGACAGCAACGCTTCGGTATAAGGATGATGCGGTCCGCCAAACACCTCCGCAGCCGGTCCGATTTCCAGCAGCCTGCCCAGATACAGCACGGCGATGCGATCCGACAGATAGCGCACCACATGCAGATCGTGCGAGATGAAAACGTAACTCACGCCGCGTTCGCGTTGCAGATCGGCGAGCAGGTTCAGAATCGCGGCCTGCACGGAGACGTCGAGTGCGGAAGTCGGTTCGTCGCAAACCACCACGCGCGGCTCGCCTGCAAACGCGCGAGCTATCGCCACGCGCTGCTTGAGTCCGCCGGACAGTTGCCGCGTGCGCGAGCCGAGATAGCGCTGCGGCAATCGCACGGCCGCCGCCAGCGAGGCGAGCCGTTCATCGATTGCCGGCCCGCGCAGCGTAGTGAGGCGCGACAGCGCGCGGCCAATCAGCCGTTTCACCGAATGCGCGCGATTGAGCGCCGAGTCCGGATTCTGGAATACGATCTGCAGCGACTTGACCTGAGCGTCGTTCCGCCGTGTCACGCGCGCGGCGAGCGGCGCACCGTCGAGTTCGAGCACGCTGCCCGGATCCGGGGTGAGCAGGCCGAGCATCAGCTTGGCAAGCGTCGTCTTGCCGCTACCCGATTCGCCGACGAGGCCGAGCGTTTCGCCGCTGGCGAGATCGATCGAAACATTGTCGACCGCGCGCAGCGGAGTGCCGGACACATGGAACGTCTTCGAGAGGTTTTGCGCGCGCAGCACGATAGCCGGACGCTTGCCGTCGAACGGCGCACCGTCGTGCTCGGGCAACGTTTGCGCGCTCGCACGCGGCAATTCGATCGCGCGTTCGTGGTAATGGCAGCGTGACATCTGATCGCCGTGCGCGGCGCTAACGCGATGCGGCGGCGGCGCCTCGCGGCGGCAGCGGTCGTCGGCGAGGCGGCAGCGGTCCGCGTAAATGCAGCCCTGCGTTACCGAACCCGGCAACGGCAGGCTGCCGGCAATCGTGTCGAGCCGCTCGCTATCTTTGCTGCGTCCGGCCGTGGGCAGACAACGCAACAGTCCGACCGTATAGGGATGGCGCGGCCGCGTGAAGACATCTTGAGTCGCGCCTTCTTCGACCAGCTTGCCCGCGTAAAGTACGCCGACGCGTTCGCACATGCGCCCGATCACCGCGAGGTTGTGGCTGATGAAGAGCACGGCCGTGCCGAGTTCCGCGCGCAACTGCGCAACGAGGTCGAGCACTTCGGCTTCGACAGTAGCGTCGAGCCCGGTAGTCGGTTCATCGAGAATCAGCAGCGCGGGGTTCGAGGCGAGCGCCATGGCGATCACCACGCGCTGTTGCATGCCCCCCGACAATTGATGAGGATAGCTGTCCATCACGCGCTCGGGCGCGGCGATGCGCACCCGTCGCAGCATTTCAAGCGTGCGCCGCAACGCTTCGTCGCGCGCGACGCCGGCGGCTTCGAACGCCTCGGAGACTTGCCGCGCGACCGTCAGCGACGGATTCAGCGCGCGCCCCGGGTCCTGATAGACCATCGAAATCGCTTTGGCGCGCATGTTGCGTAGCGCGTCGGCGTCGAGCTTCTGCACGTCCTCGCCGGCAATGATGATCTTGCCGGCCTTCACTTTGCCGTTGCGCGGCAGATAGCGCAGCGTCGCCATCGCGACGGTCGACTTGCCGCAACCCGACTCGCCGACGAGACCATACGCTTCGCCGCGCCGCACGCGAAACGAAATGTCCTGCAGCACCTCGCGATCACGTCCGCGCATGCGGTACGTGACCGTCAGTCCGATGACGGTCAGCGCATCCGTGCGATCGCTCTTCGAAACGTCGAAGGCGGGGAACGAGGAGGGCGGCGGGCCGTTCATTGGTCGAGCACGCCTTGCACGCTGTCGGCGATCAGATTCACGCCGACCACCAGGCTCGCAATCGCGCCGGCCGCGAACACCACGGTCCACCACGCGCCGCCCGCCATTAGCGTGTACGACTCGGACAGCGCGAGACCCCAGTCGGCCGACGGCGGCTGAATGCCGAAGCCGAGAAACGACAGCGTGGCGACCGCGAAGATCGCGTAACCGAGCCGCACCGTCGCTTCGACGATGATGGGTGGCAGCACGTTCGGCAGAATCTCGGCGAACATGATGTAGGGGGCGCGCTCGCCGCGCAGTTGCGCCGCCGCGACGTAGTCGAGATGCCGTTCGGCGAACACGGCGGCGCGCACGGTGCGCGCGGTGATCGGCGTGAAGGTGATGCCGATCACGAGGATGACCGTGAAGTTCGACGCGCCGACCGCGGCCAGCGCGAGCAGCGCGACGATCACGAGCGGCAGCGCGAGCACGGCGTCGATCGCGCGTCCGACCACGTTGTCGACCCAGCCTTCAAAGTAGCCGACGATCAATCCCAGCGCCGTGCCCGCCACCGTGCCGAGCAGCGTGGCGAGCGGCGCAATGGTGAGGATGTCGCGCGCACCGACGATCACGCGCGAGAACACGTCGCGGCCGAGTTGATCGGTGCCGAACCAGTGCGTGCTGTCAGGCGGCGTCAGCGAATTGAGCGGGTCGGACGCGTAAGGGTCGATGCGCACGATCCATTGCCCGGCGATGGCGCAAACGATCCACCAAGCGACGATCACCACGCCCACCACGAACGTGGGCGAGCGCAGCAGCACACGCAACTGGTCGAAGCGTGGTTCGGTAGCCGGGCCTGGAGTTGGACTCGGCCCTGGAGTCGGCGGCGCGGCCGGCGGAACGATGGCGCTCATTCGGCGCTCCTCACCCGCAGCCGCGGATTGAGCAGGACATGCAGCGCATCCGCGACGAGATTGGCAGCGGTATAGACCACGCCGATTGTCAGTACGCCTGCTTCGAGCATCGGAAAGTCTTTGGCCTTGGCGGCGTTGTAGATCAGCGAGCCGATGCCCTGATAGTGGAACAGCGTCTCGACCACCACGAGGCCGCCGATCATATAACCGAGTTGCGTGGCGGCGACCGTGATGGTGGGCAGCAACGCGTTGCGCAACACATGCCGCCAGATCACGATATGACGCGGCAGGCCTTTGAGAATCGCGGTGCGTGTGTAGTCGGCATCGAGTGCCTCGACGGTGCCGGCGCGCGCCATTCTCGCTATGTAGCCGAAGAACACGAGTACGAGCGGCAACACCGGCAGTACCAGATGACGCAACTGTTCGAGTGCGCTCGCTTCGGGCGGATACGACGCTTCGATCGGCAGCCAGCGCAGCCACACGCCGAACACCAGGATCAACACGATCGACGACACGAATTCCGGCACCACCGTCGCCGACAGTCCCGCGATGCTGATCGTGCGATCGAGCCAGCGTCCCGCGTGCATAGCCGACCACACGCCGCCCGCAATGCCGAGCGGCACGACCACGATGAACGCGAGCAAACCGAGCTTGGCGGAATGCGCGAGCGCGTCGGCGATAAACGGTCCGACCGGCTCGCGATACGCATGCGAGATGCCCATATCGCCACGCACGAAATGCGAAATCCACTCGATGTATTGCGTCGTTAGCGGACGGTCCGCGCCGAGTTGATGATTGAGCGCGGCGACCGCGCGCGCATCGGCGAGCGGGCCGAGCACCGCGCGGCCGATGTCGCCGGGCAGCAGTTGTCCACCCGCGAAGACGATCACCGACAGCAGCCATAGCGTGATCAACGACAAGCCGACACGCGTCGCCAGAAACCGCACGACGCGGCCCGCGTTGCCGCTCGACGCAGGCGGTGCGGAAGGGGTCACCGTGGTCGACATCGTGCTCTCCTGCCGAATGCGCGCGGGCGCTTCACCATTACGCGCTCAACACCGCGCGGTCGAAATAGAGCTGCGCGAGCGCGGTGAAGCGCACGCCGTTCACGCCCTTGCGCATGGCGATCAGTTGATCGTAGAAGAATGGAATGATGATGGGCGTTTCATCGAGCAGCAGTGTCTGGATCTGCCCGGAGATTTTCTTCTGCGAGCCGAGATCGACGGCGGCGACGAATTGCGCGACCAGTTGATCGTATTGCGGATTCTTGAAGTGCGCCGCGTTCCACGTGCCGGTGCTGGTGAGCGGCGCATTCAGGAAAACGTTCGGCACGCCGCGATGACCGTAGTCGGTAATGCCGAGCGGCGAATCGAGCCAATCCGATTTGCCCGGCGTGCCCGCGCCGTAATACAGCGACTGGCTTTCGACCTTCAGATTGATACGTACACCAATGGCTTTCGCCGCGTTCTGCACGACCACCGCGAGATCGGGAATCTCCATGTATTTTTCGGTGGTCAGCGTCACGTCGAAGCCGTTCGGCACACCGGCTTGTGCAAGCAATTGCTTCGCCTTCGCGACGTCGATCTTGCGTTGCGCAACACCTGCATCCGATGACGGAAACACCGGCGCAAACGGACTGTCGTTGCCAAGTTGCGCGCGACCTTTGAAGAGGCCTCGCACCAGCACGTCGCGATCGAGCGACAACGCCAGCGCCTGGCGCACACGCTTGTCCTTGAACAGCGGATTGTCGTTGCGCATGTGAATCTGCCGGTGCGCGCTCGACTTCACGCCCACGGCCTTGTAATCCGGATTGTTCAGAATGCCGGCGCCGCCCTGCACGGTGAAGGTGCCCATCACATCGGCCTGATGGCCTTGCAGTGCGAGCAGTTGAGCCTGTTCGTCGGCGTAGAAGGAGAACTGTACGCGTTGCGGTAACGCTTTGTCGCCCCAGTAATCGGGATTGCGCACGAACGACGCACCGACCTTCGCCTGATACTTTTCAAGCTTGAACGGACCCGTGCCGATGAAGCTCTTTTCATAGCCCCCCGCGTAGTTCGCAGGCAGAATCACGGCGTTGTAATTGTCCGAGGAAACGTAATACGGGAAGTTGCCGTTCGGCGCATCCAGATGAAACGCGACCGTGTGGTCGTCGACCACTTTGGCGCCGCCTTTGGACAGCACGCCCTTGAGTACGGAAAGCGCCGCCGAGCCGCTCGCCGGATCGGCGAGACGGTCGAACGTGGCGACCACGTCTTTGGCGGTGAACGTTTGGCCGTCGTGGAACTTGACGTTCGGACGCAGCTTGAAGGTCCACACGTCGCCCTTGTCGTTCGGTTTCCACGACAGCGCGAGTGCCGGTTTCAGCACGAGCTTTTCGCCGTCGTCGTCGATCAGGAATTCGCCGGTCTGATTCAGCAGCGCAAGACTGGCGGCGTCCGTCACGGTGAGCGGATCGACCGCGCCGGCAGGCGTCAGGTGCGCGACACGAATGGTCTGATTCGACGCGGCCGCGGTGCCTTGCGCACGCGCTTGCGGTGCATTCAGCACCCCGCCGCCAACCAGCGACAAACCGATCACGCTGGCATAACGCAGCAGATCGCGGCGCGTAACGCGGCCGGCGAGGAATTCGTCGATGGCGTGGTTGCCGTAGGCGTCGGCGGTGAGGCGGGCTGCGTCGAGTGCGGGAAGTCGGTTCGCGGGAGTCTTCATCGATGGAGTGTCCAGTCCGTTCTGTTGCCGGTTCTGAAGGGCCGCGCCGATGCGCGACACGGTGAAGCTATTGCAATGACGAAAGCGGCAATGCGAAGCGGTCTCAGTGTAAGCGATTGCTCATGGATTCGGCGCGCTTGCGGCGCCGCGAGGTTCACGATTCGCGGATAAAAGGGCCGCTGTGTATCGTCATCACAACGCTCGACGCTCCTGTGGCGCGAGGCATGCGCGGTTCGCATGCGGCGAGCGGATGATGTACTCGCCGCCGCTGCCGCGCGATGGTCAATGCCACGATGGAAACGTTACCGATCGCGGTACGTAAAAGCTGTTGGATTTACCGCGCGAGCGCGCCCGGACGCCGCCAGCGATGGAACAGCACCGAGCCGATCCAGCACGCCATGAACACGGCGACGATGCCGTAACCCAGCATGCCGAAGCGTTCGTTCACGCTGGCGATCGCATCCCACAAGCCGCCGTTCAGACCGAGCTTGTCCGACAGCAGACCCAACGCTTCGACGCCGCCGATCACGATCGCCACCACCGCCGACACGAACGTGATGCTCGCGTTGTAGTAGAGCTTGCGTTTCGGGTCGTCCATGGCCCAGCCGTAGGCGTGGACCATCAGCACGTTATCGGTCGAATCCACCAGCGTCATGCCGGCGGTGAAGAGGGCGGGGAACACCAGAATCGAATAAAGCGGCAGACCTTTACCCGCTTCCGATGCGGCGATCGCCAGCAAGCCGATCTCGGTTGCGGTATCAAAGCCGAGGCCGAACAGCACGCCGACAGGGTACATGTGCCAGCTTTTCGTCACGAGTCTGAAGAGCGGGCGCAACGCGCGTGACAGCAGACCCGCCGGCGCAATCGAATCCGCCGTTTGAGCAGGCAATTCGCCGCTCTGCTGGACGAGCCGATAGCGGCGCCAGACATCACGCAAAATCACGAGATTGACGGCCGCCAGCACCAGCAGGAAGCTCGCGGAGACGAGCGTGCCGATCGTGCCGCCTACTGCCTTGAATGACTCGAAACGGCCGTGCAGCGAATGCGCGGTCCACGCTATGCCGATAGTCGCCACGATCACGATCGTCGAATGCCCCAGCGAAAACGACAGCCCGACGCCGAGCGGCCGCTTGCCGGCCTGCATGAGCTTGCGCGTAACGGCGTCGATTGCCGCGATGTGGTCGGCGTCGACCGCATGGCGCAGGCCGAAGCCATAGGCGAGCAGCGCCGTGCCGAGCAATAGCGGGTAATGGCGAAACGCGATCAGCGCCCACGCCCATGCGCCGAGATTGGCGGCGATCAGCACGGCGTATAGGGTGAAAAGGCGAGAGCGCAGCGAAGCGGTCGGCGTCATGAGTCGCGTGGGCAGGAGTTAATGATCGTGCGGATGCTTGTGAATCGGATCGACCCAGAACACCGTCTCGGGCTGTTCCACCGCGTCGATGTTCAGGTTGACCACCACCGCTTCGTTATCGCTGCGCACCAGCACGCATTCGAGCGGGTCGTCGGTACTCGCGTTGATCTCCTGATGCGGCACATACGGCGGCACGAAGATGAAGTCGCCGGGGCCGGCTTCAGCGGTGAACTCCAGATGCTCGCCCCAACGCATGCGCGCCTGGCCGCGCACCACGTAGATCACGCTTTCGAGCGCGCCATGATGATGCGCGCCGGTCTTCGCATTCGGATGGATCGTCACGGTGCCGGCCCAGATCTTCTGCGCGCCGACGCGCGCGGCATTGATCGCCGCCGCGCGATTCATGCCCGGCGTTTGCGCCGTGTTGCTATCGAGCTGATCGCCCTTAATGACCTTCACGCCGTGCTCGCGCCAATCGGGTGTGGCCGGCGGCACGTCTTTGTAATGCGGATGTTCGTGATCCTGACTCATGATGTGTCTCCTCGTGAGCGTATGTCCCGGCGTTCGGCACGGCGCCGTCCGGCATTTTTGCACGTTCAAAAACGTGCGTGTGAAGAAGCCCTGTGTGCGGTGCAGCGGACGAAAAAAAGCCCGTCCACAGGGGGCGGGCTTGTAGCCGTTGGCGTGCGACGCCTTCGCGGCAGAGAGCTTGGTAAAGAGCTTACTTGTGCTTCGCGTTGATCACGGCTTCAGCGACGTTGTTCGGCGTTTCCGCATAGTGCTTGAACTCCATCGTATAAGTCGCGCGGCCTTGCGTCGCGGAGCGCAGCGACGTGGAGTAACCGAACATCTCCGCGAGCGGCACTTCGGCGCGCACCAACTTGCCGCCGCCGCCGGCGATGTCTTCCATGCCTTGCACCATGCCGCGACGGCTCGACAGATCGCCCATTACGTTGCCCATGAAGTCTTCCGGCGTTTCCACTTCAACGGCCATCATCGGTTCGAGCAGCACGGGCTTGGCCTTGCGCATCGCTTCCTTGAAGGCCATCGAGCCGGCCATGCGGAACGCGTTTTCGTTCGAGTCCACGTCGTGGTACGAACCGAAGGTCAGCGTCACCTTCACGTCGACCACCGGATAGCCTGCCAGCACGCCGGCCTTCAGCGTTTCCTGAATGCCCTTGTCCACGGCCGGAATGAATTCGCGCGGAATCACGCCGCCCTTGATGGCGTCGACGAATTCGTAGCCCTTGCCTTGCGCCGCCGGCTCCAACGTAATCACCGCGTGGCCGTATTGACCGCGGCCGCCCGACTGTTTGACGAACTTGCCTTCGACATCTTCGGCTTTGTTGCGCACCGTCTCGCGATACGCGACCTGCGGCTTGCCGACGGTGGCCTCCACGCCGAATTCGCGCTTCATCCGATCGACCAGAATTTCCAGGTGCAACTCACCCATGCCCGAGATGATCGTCTGGCCGGATTCTTCGTCTGTCTGCACGCGGAACGACGGGTCTTCCTGAGCAAGACGGTTCAGCGCGATGCCCATCTTTTCCTGGTCGACCTTGGTCTTCGGCTCGACGGCCTGCGAGATCACCGGCTCCGGGAAGATCATCTTTTCGAGGATGATCACGTTGTTCGGATCGCACAGCGTGTCGCCCGTGGTCGCTTCCTTCAGGCCGACGGCCGCGGCGATGTCGCCCGCGTAGACTTCCTTGATTTCCTTGCGCTCGTTGGCGTGCATCTGCAGGATCCGGCCCAGGCGTTCCTTCTTTTCCTTGATCGCGTTGTAGACCGTGTCGCCCGAATTCACCACGCCCGAATAGACGCGGAAGAAAATCAGCTGGCCGACGAACGGGTCGGTCATGATCTTGAAGGCGAGCGCCGAGAACGGATCGGTGTCGTTCGGATGACGCTCGATCTCGTTGTCATGTTCGTCGTGCCCAGTGATCGCGGGCACGTCCACCGGCGAGGGCAGATAGTCGATCACCGCGTCGAGCATGGCCTGCACGCCCTTGTTCTTGAACGCGCTGCCGCACAGCATCGGCACGATTTCATTGGCGATGGTGCGCGCGCGAATGGCCTGCTTGATTTCCTCTTCGGTCAGCGTTTCGCCGCCGAGGTATTTGTCGAGCAGTTCCTCATTCGCTTCGGCCGCGGCCTCGACCATCTTGTCGTGCCATTCCTTCGCGGTCGCCGCGAGTTCCGGCGGGATATCGCGATACTCGAACTTGATGCCCTGGTTTTCTTCGTCCCAGAAGATCGCCTTCATCTTGACCAGATCGACCACGCCCTGGAAGTGTTCTTCCGCGCCGATCGGAATCTGGATGGGCACCGCGACGCCCTTCAGGCGGTCGCCGATCTGCCGCTGCACGCGGAAGAAGTCCGCGCCCACGCGGTCCATCTTGTTGACGAACGCGATGCGCGGCACCTTGTACTTGTTCGCCTGACGCCACACGGTTTCCGACTGCGGCTGCACGCCGCCGACAGAGTCGTACACCATGCACGCGCCGTCGAGCACGCGCATGGAGCGCTCCACTTCGATCGTGAAGTCGACGTGTCCCGGGGTGTCGATGATGTTGATCCGGTGTTCCGGATAGTTGCCGGCCATGCCCTTCCAGAAAGCGGTGGTGGCCGCCGACGTGATGGTGATGCCGCGCTCCTGCTCCTGTTCCATCCAGTCCATCGTTGCCGCACCGTCGTGAACCTCGCCGATCTTGTGGGTCACGCCGGTGTAGAACAGGATGCGTTCAGTGGTGGTGGTTTTGCCGGCATCGATGTGAGCGCTGATGCCGATATTCCGGTAGCGCTCGATGGGAGTCTTGCGGGGCACGTGAACCTCCTTGGAATGGCGCGCCTGAAACGCTTGCCCGGCAGCAGTCTGTGCTGTCCGGGGAGCCTTGGATGCTGCTTTACTAAGATTACTAGGATAGCGCGTCGGCCCGTCTTTTGCAGGAATCTCGCCGGTCGGGCGCGAACGCCCGCTGGCAAGGCTTCGGGCCGCCTGATCCCGGCGCGGCGGTGCGGCGCGAGACGGGCAGACGGCGCGATATGGCAACGCCCCGATGCCGCGGCGCGGCAACAAAAAAGCCGGCGCCTCATGACAAGGCACCGGCTTCCGGAAAGCGGTATGACGAAACGACAGCGGCAACGCTCGCGAACAATCGCGCGCTGCCGGCGCGTCTTATTGCGCGGCGGGCAGGCCCTGGATTTTCATCCCCGGTTTGATGCCCTTCGATGTGAACCAGCCCTTGCTCATCTCCAACGCATACACGCCGTTGTTCTTCGGGCAGTGATTGTTGGTGGTCTCGGCCTGCATCTCGTCGATGTCGGTAACCGTGCCGTCGGCGCGCATGAACGCGATCGACAGCGGGATCAACGTGTTCTTCATCCAGAAGCAGTGCACGGCGTTTTCGTTGAAGACGAACAGCATGCCTTCGTTCGGCGCGAGGCTCGTGCGATACATGAGGCCTTGCTCGCGGTCAGCGTCGTTCGCGGCGACAGCAGCGTCGATCACGAACATGCCCGCGGTCAGCTTCGCGCGGGGAAATTCGCTCGGCTGTTTCGCGCCGGCCGGCATTTGCTGCGCGTGAGCAGGCGCGGCAGTGGTCGCAACCAATGTGAGCGAGGCGGACAACGCGGCGAGCGGCAGTGCAACGGCAACAGCGAAACGCGCAATCAACGAGCGCATGGGAAATCGCACGGCATGACTCCTTGCTGGAAATTAACCCGCGAATGTTACGCGAGCGCGTCAAAAACAAAAAGGCAGATCGCCTTGCGGTGATCTGCCTTTCAACGCCGTAAGAACGGCAATGAAGCTAGTTCTTGACTGCGTTTTTACAACAAACTTACTCCGAAGCGCCCGAAGCTGCAGCTGCTGCTGCTGCCTTCTTGTGCGACTTCTTGTGAGCGTGCTTCGTGGTCTTCTTTGCCGACGAAGCTGCTGCTGCCGGAGCTGCCGAAGCTGCTGCCGGTGCCGAAGCTTGTGCGAATGCTGCCGTTGCGAAGAGACCAGCGACCAGAGCGGCGATCAGTTTGTTCATTTTGTGAATCCTCAGCTTTAGTTAATTAACCAAATGACCCGGTTATATATGGAGTCATGTCGGTAAACGTGCCATCCACCTTTCGGTTGACAGCCGTATCGAACAAATTTTCGACACGTCTGCGTTAGCGCTCAGACTCCCAGCACTTACCGCAAGAGCGGCTTGCACAAAGGCCCTTAAGGCTGAATGCCGGATAGCTTCGGGCGGCATCTGCGTCGAATAACGCCTGAGCTCGCTCACCGGTTGACGCAAATTTCGTGGAAAACTTATATGCCGATGGATTGATTCAAATCACGTGCGGCAGCGTTGCCGCATTCGCGATTGTTTCACGCTTTTTTTGATGGTTTCACGCGTTATTTTGTTTGCGGATACAACGAGTTAGCGGTTTCAAGCCGAAGGTGAAGCGCAGCGTGAAACGAGAGTGTGGCGCATTGTCGAGCAGCATCCGGCCATGCGCGTGCGCATGATCACGCCATGCCTTCCCATGGCGCCTTCAGCGGCAATTCGACGCTTTCGCCCGGTTGCAGTCCCAGCGAAAACACGTCGAGCGCGCCAATGCCCACGCGCACGAGGCGCAAGGTCGGAAACCCCACGGCGGCGGTCATGCGACGCACCTGGCGATTCTTGCCTTCGGTGATCGACAGTTCGATCCATGTGGTCGGTATCGCGGCGCGATAACGAATCGGCGGCGTGCGTGCCCAGAGCGTGTCAGTCGGCTCCACGTATTCGGCACGACAGGGCCGCGTGACGTAATCGCCGAGATCGACGCCGCGTGCGAGCTTCTTGAGCGTGGCGGCATCGACCGCGCCTTCCACTTGCGCCCAATAACGTTTGACGAGTTTGTGACGCGGTTCCGCGATGCGCGCTTGCAAAGCGCCGTCGTCGGTGAGAAGCAGCAGACCTTCGCTATCGGAGTCGAGCCGGCCCGCCGGATAGACGTTGGGCACCTTGACCCAGTCGGCCAGCGACGCGCGCGTTTCGTGCGGCGAAAACTGACAAATCGTGCCGAACGGTTTGTTCAGGGCGAGAAGGCGCATAGTGATGAAATAAGAGGTACGAGACGCCGGGGCGGCGGGCGAGGCCGCTGCGCCTCGAGCGGTGCCGGACCGATAGTAAATGGCGGGATAATAAAGCATAATGCCCCGTGACACGGTCCTTGTCTTATATAAGACATAAGACTCGCAGCTCGCCGGCCCGCGTTCGTGCATGTTGGAAAACCCCGAGCCGTTGCGGGCTCGGCGCGGCGGTTGCGTGGGCTAGAATAGCGGCCAGGCCGCTTGCCGGCGTGCGGCATTGCGCGTAGCGAGGAGCGCCCCGTTTTCGCAGTCTCCCATCAGCTTTCAGCACAGCCTTCACTGGAGTCCGATCATGTCGTATCAGCACATCAAGGTTCCGACCGGTGGTGACAAGATCACCGTCAATCCCGATTTCTCGCTCAACGTGTCGGACCAGCCGATCATTCCGTACATTGAAGGCGACGGTACCGGCCTCGACATCACGCCGGTCATGCTCAAAGTCGTGGACGCCGCGGTGGAAAAAGCCTACGCGGGCAAGCGAAAGATCCACTGGATGGAAATCTACGCCGGCGAGAAGTCGACCAAGGTGTACGGTCCGGACGTGTGGCTTCCCGAAGAGACACTGCAGGTGCTCAAGGAATACGTCGTTTCGATCAAGGGCCCACTCACCACGCCGGTGGGCGGTGGCATCCGCTCGCTGAACGTCGCGCTGCGCCAGGAACTGGACCTGTACGTGTGCTTGCGGCCGGTGCAGTATTTCAAGGGCGTGCCTTCGCCGGTGCGTGAGCCGGAGAAGACCAACATGGTGATCTTCCGCGAGAACTCGGAAGACATCTACGCGGGTATCGAGTGGCCGGCTGAATCCGAACAGGCGAAGAAGGTCATCAAGTTCCTGCGCGAAGAAATGGGCGTGAAGAAGATCCGCTTCCCGGAAACGTCGGGGATCGGCATCAAGCCGGTGTCGCGTGAAGGTACGGAGCGTCTGGTGCGCAAGGCGATCCAGTACGCGATCGATAACGATCGCCGCTCGGTCACGCTGGTGCACAAGGGCAACATCATGAAGTTCACCGAAGGCGCGTTCCGCGACTACGGTTATGCGCTGGCGCAAAAAGAGTTTGCAGCGGAACTGATCGACGGCGGCCCGTGGATGAAGATCAAGAATCCGAAGACGGGTGGCGACATCGTTCTGAAGGACGTGATCGCCGACGCGTTCCTGCAGCAGATCCTGCTGCGTCCGGCTGAGTACGACGTGATAGCCACGCTGAACCTGAATGGCGACTATGTGTCGGATGCGCTGGCCGCGCAGGTCGGCGGTATCGGTATCGCGCCTGGGGCGAACATGTCCGATTCGGTCGCGATGTTCGAAGCCACGCACGGCACCGCGCCGAAATACGCCGGCAAGGACTACGTGAACCCAGGCTCGGAAATTCTCTCGGCGGAAATGATGCTGCGCCATCTCGGCTGGACCGAGGCGGCGGATCTGATCATCAAGTCGATGGAAAAATCGATTCTGCAAAAACGCGTCACATACGACTTCGCGCGCTTGATGGAAGGCGCCACGCAGGTGTCGTGTTCCGGCTTTGGTCAGGTGCTGATCGAGAATCTGTAAGCGGTTCGCGTTAGCCTGACCCGGTTCTAACTTCCAACCCCGGCGCCGCAAGGCGGCCGGGGTTGTTTGTTTTTGGCTCGCGCAGGGTTGCGCGCGTGAGCGTTTGCGATGCCGCATTGGTCCGGCGCGAGGCGCCTCAGTCGACAGCAGACCGAACGATTACCCGATATATGGGACGTGCGTGCGCCGAGCTCAACCCGAGGACAACCAGCCCAGTCAGAATGCGACGCTCAAAAAAAGAAACCCGGCACGAAGCCGGGTTTCAAAGGACGGGAATCGACCAGATTCAGGCAGGTGCCTGGATGTTCGATGCCTGTTTGCCTTTCGGGCCTTGCACGACCTCGAAGGTTACCTTTTGGCCTTCCTTGAGGGTCTTGAACCCATTCATCTGGATGGCCGAGAAGTGTGCAAACAGATCCTCGCCGCCTTCGTCAGGCGTGATGAATCCGAAACCTTTTGCGTCATTGAACCATTTGACCGTACCAGTTGCCATTCCAACTTCCCCTGTAACTCATGTCACTACCACGAGCCCTCGAAAAGCTCGACGACCGCGCGATGCAGCCGCTCCCTCCTCACAAGCTCACCATCGGCATTTTTTCGAAATTATGGCTTGGTGAAAAAAGTGCCAGCTTGATTGTTGAGGCTCTTTATTCGGGTGTCAAGAAAATTTTGAGATGCCGTTGCCGCGTTGCAAACAGGCACTTTCCAGGGTTTTTCCCGCTTTCGTTATGTGCGGTTGCGCAAGCGGGCTGTCTTGAAAAGTCGCATAATCGACTCACATGCTGTTCAGCGGGTTGCCCCGGTGCCGACGAGGCCGGGCGAGCTCTCAGCCAGCTACGGCAGGTTGTGCGATACTCGATCCGACTGCGGCGCAGCACGGCCGCAAGCATCACAGGATAGGGGCCGGCTCCGCAATCGGCTCGTCGATTTAACGCACGCTCGAGGGGGGAATCACCCATCAGGCGGTCGCGAACGGGCTCACGGCCAGTCGGCCGGGTTTTGACAGGATTGCGGGCCTGTCCTAGTTGTTTAGAATGGGTGTATGGCGATTATCCCGGACAAGCAGGACGGCACCGTACTGGAGCGGCAGGAGAAAAAGCTCAAGCCGCCATCCATGTACAAGGTGGTGCTGCTGAATGACGACTTCACGCCAATGGAATTTGTCGTGATGATCGTGCAGGAATACTTCAATAAAGATCGTGAAACCGCAACACAGGTTATGTTGAAGGTGCATCGCGAAGGCAGGGGAGTTTGTGGGGTCTATACGCGGGACATCGCGTCGACCAAAGTCGAGCAAGTCGTTACCCACGCACGGCAGGCCGGGCATCCGCTGCAGTGTGTGATGGAGGAAGCATGATTGCCCAGGAACTGGAAGTCAGCCTGCACATGGCGTTCATGGAAGCACGCCAGGCGCGGCACGAGTTCATAACGGTCGAACATCTTTTGCTGGCACTGTTGGACAATCCGACAGCGGCTGAGGTGTTGCGTGCATGCGCGGCCAATATCGAGGATCTGCGCCAGAACCTGCGCAACTTCATTCATGACAACACGCCGACCGTGCCTGGCACGGACGACGTCGACACGCAGCCCACGCTGGGTTTCCAGCGTGTGATCCAGCGCGCGATCATGCATGTTCAGTCCACCTCGAATGGCAAGAAGGAAGTGACCGGCGCGAACGTGCTGGTCGCGATCTTCGGCGAGAAGGATTCGCACGCGGTCTACTACCTGCAGCAGCAGGGCGTGACGCGTCTGGACGTGGTCAATTTCATCTCGCACGGCATCGCCAAGACGAGCAGCACGGACGCCGCGAAAGCGAGCGACGCGAATGCCGAGTCCGACGAAGCCGCCGCGCAGAAGGAAACCCCGCTCGCGCAGTTCACGCAGAATCTGAACCAGATGGCGAAAGACGGCCGCATCGATCCGCTGATCGGACGCGAGTCGGAAGTCGAGCGTGTGGTCCAGGTGCTGTGCCGCCGCCGCAAGAACAATCCGCTGCTGGTGGGTGAGGCGGGCGTCGGCAAGACCGCGATCGCCGAGGGCCTCGCGTGGCGAATTACGCGCGGCGAAGTGCCGGACATTCTGGCGGATGCGCAGGTGTATTCGCTCGACATGGGCGCGCTGCTCGCCGGCACCAAGTATCGCGGCGACTTCGAACAGCGCCTGAAGACGGTCCTCAAGGAATTGAAGGAACGTCCGCACGCCATTCTGTTCATCGACGAAATTCATACGCTGATCGGCGCAGGCGCTGCGTCGGGCGGCACGCTGGACGCGTCGAACCTGCTGAAGCCGGCGTTGTCGTCGGGCACGCTGAAGTGCATCGGCGCGACCACGTTCACGGAATATCGCGGCATCTTCGAAAAAGACGCGGCTTTGTCGCGCCGTTTCCAGAAGGTCGACGTGACCGAGCCGACCGTCGAACAGACGGTGGCGATCCTGCGTGGCCTGAAGTCGCGTTTCGAAGAGCACCACGGCGTGAAGTATTCGTCGGGTGCGCTGTCGGCGGCGGCTGAGTTGTCGGCACGCTTCATCACGGATCGTCATCTGCCGGACAAGGCGATCGACGTGATCGACGAAGCGGGCGCAGCGCAACGCATCCTGCCGAAGTCGAAGCAGAAGAAAACCATCGGCAAGAACGAGATCGAGGAAATCATCTCGAAGATCGCCCGTGTCCCGCCGCAAAGCGTGTCGCAAGACGATCGCAGCAAGCTGCAAACGCTGGATCGCGATCTGAAGAGCGTGGTGTTCGGGCAAGATCCGGCCATCGACGCGCTGTCGGCTGCGATCAAGATGGCGCGTGCGGGTCTCGGCAAGCTGGACAAGCCGATCGGTGCGTTCCTGTTCTCCGGCCCCACCGGCGTTGGCAAGACGGAAGTGGCGAAGCAGCTGGCGTTCACGCTGGGCATTGAGCTGATCCGCTTCGACATGTCCGAATATATGGAACGTCATGCGGTCAGCCGGTTGATCGGCGCGCCGCCGGGCTATGTCGGTTTTGACCAGGGTGGTCTGCTGACCGAGGCTGTCACGAAGAAGCCGCATTGCGTGCTGCTGCTCGACGAAATCGAGAAGGCGCATCCGGACATCTACAACGTGCTGCTGCAGGTCATGGACCACGGCACGCTGACGGACAACAACGGCCGCAAGGCGGATTTCCGCAACGTCATCATCATCATGACGACAAATGCGGGTGCCGAGGCGATGGGCAAGTCGGTGATCGGCTTCACGAATCGTCGGGAAACCGGCGACGAAATGGTCGATATCAAGCGCATGTTCACGCCTGAGTTCCGTAACCGTCTGGATGCGGTGATCAGCTTCCGCTCGCTCGATGAAGAAATCATCATGCGCGTGGTCGACAAGTTCCTGATGCAACTGGAAGATCAGTTGCACGAGAAGAAGGTCGACGCGCTCTTCACCGACGCGCTGCGCAAGCATCTCGCCAAGCACGGTTTCGACCCGCTCATGGGCGCGCGGCCAATGCAGCGTCTGATCCAGGACACGATTCGTCGTGCGCTGGCCGACGAACTGCTGTTCGGCAAGCTGATGAACGGCGGTCGCGTGACGGTCGACGTGGATGCGGAAGACAAGGTGCAGTTGACCTTCGACGAACATCCGGCGCCGCGCAATCCGAACCCGGAAGCGGTGGAAGTCGAATAGACGCATACGCGGTAGTATTAAAAAACGGCGTGGACCTCAGGTCCACGCCGTTTTTTTTTGGGCGGATGCTATTGATCGAAACTAACTGGACTGTTCATGTAGGCGTTCAGTTTGTCTCGTGCCCACGCCTCGGGGTTGCCGATTGCCGAGACGATGCCGGTTGTTGCGCCACCGCCCAGCAGGACGGTGAAGATGCCGCGCAGCGGAAAGTCGCCGTACATCGGATTCGAAATGTCGAACGGTTCGGAGCGCAGGAACATATCCTTGGCGGTAACGCCCATGGATTGCTGGAACACCGATGGGAATGTCAACGCCAGAATGGTCGGGTGTACGTTCCGGTAGTCGGAGCCGATTGCCGGATCGCCGAGCAGGCAACTGCCGCCGGTTCCCCAGTGTTGGGAGTCGAAATCTGCCGCGACCGGGTCGGTCGTGTTCGGAATGCGGCTCGCGGGAATCTGCCACGGCATGACCGGCACTTTGAGTGCGCGGCTAACCGTCTTGCAGAAATCGAAATAGCGTTGCCATTCGCGAGGGCCATAGCAATAGCCGTTCACGTACGCGCGTTGTGTGAAATCGTCCGCTTCGTAGCGGTCGATCGCGAGGAAGTCGGGAGCGTACGGCCCGTCGTACACGCCGAGGCTGGCGACATAGTCGGCCGTCTGCTGTGCCATTTGCGACGTTATGTCGGTATCCTCATAAATCCACTCCGAGTAGCCGACGCCCCAGAGATTGATCTGCCAGCCGAAAGTCACGCTTGGCGCCACTGTGCGCGTCAGCCAGTTCACAGCGAGGACGTAGCCGGCTATGTCTTCGGTGATATTGCCGGGAATCTCCAGTGAGAGCGACCAATGGTCGAGCGCGGTTTGCGGCGGCCCGCGCACCGGCATCGAGTAGGTCGGGCCGAAGTTGGCCTGCTCGCACGCACCGAGAAAGTCCGGGTTCACGATGAAGCCTGCCGGAACCGGGTGCTCGTCGTCGATCGACTCGGTGGCGATGTTCAGCGCCAGGATGTAGTTCGCGAAACTGTGCGCGTGAGCGTCGGCGTTCGCGAGGATCCCCGGCGTGTTGCCGAGCGACAGGTTGCAGGTGTACGACACCATCACCGGCAGCATGGGCTGAATGCTATCCAGTTGCGCTTCGACGTTGCGGGCGAGGGTGATCGTCGTGCGCGTTTGGACGTCGTCGGCCAGGTAGACGTTCGAGTCGCCGGCGCCGTCTGTGCCGGCGTAATCGAAAAGCGATGTCGCGCGCGCCGCGGCAAAGTCCGCCAGATTGCTCGGCTGCAAATCGGCGCAACCGCCGAAGCACAGGTACGCTGGGAAACCACGCACGCGGAGGTTCGCGGATGCATCGACGCTCACGTCGAGTTCAACTTTGCCGCCACCGCTCACGGCTAATTGCGCTGGCGCGTTGACGGCATACACGATGCCCGCCGACAGGAAGTCGCTGGTCTCCACCGTGTAGTGGCCCGACTGCACGAGCGCCGAGAAAGCGGTCTGCTGCGACTTGACGGTGACCGTCTGCAGATAATTCATATGGCTGCCGATCAGGCGTAAGTCGATCTCACGATCGAGTGTCTGTTCGGCCGTGATCTTGATCGCTACCTTGACGTATCCCGACGTGTTGACGGGCTTGCTCGTCACCATGGAATCGTTGATGCTCACCTTCTGCAGTGCGTTCGTCAGCGTGATATCCGGCACCTTGAACGAGTAGTTGACATCGTTCAGCGCGACGTTCTGTAGCGAAACACGCGCGGTGCCCGAGGGCGGCAACTTGCGCAGCGACGTCACGCTGTTGGTCTTTGCATCGAATGCGGCGAGCGTGTTGCCGGTCTTACTGTCGATCAGCGTGACGCTGAGCGTTTCGCTCGACAGACCGGTGAGCGAACCGATCGAAATATCGAGTGCGCAATAGCGTTCGACCGGCCCGAAGGTCGCTTCGATCGTCGAGGTATTGCCGGCTGAGACTTCAAGCGAGGTAGGATCGATGACAAGCGGCGCGACGACAGTCTCATCGTCAGTAGAGACGCTGTCACCGCTCACCGAATAGACGCCTTGTTGCAGACTCGCAGTGACGCTCTCGCCATAGCTTAGTGGCAAGGTGGAGACCATGCTGCCCTGGGCGAGCGTGAGAACGGGCGTCACGCTCGCGAGAGCCTGGTCCGGCGCCGTTGCGCACGCGGCGGACACCGTGCCGAAGATTGTCGGCGCCTGATCGGCCGCGAACACGAATGAATCGAGCCAGGTGTGCGGATCGGCAACAAGATTGCCGTTGATACCAATAGTGATCTGATCGGGCGGCTGCATCGTATATGGCGTCGTGAACGCCATCTTCACAGTCACATTGAAGTCGCTGTCGCCGACTTGCGACGCTTCCACGGTAGTCGCGCCGACCACCCAATTGATGAACTGAGGCTGGATGGCCGTGGCGTCCAGGTTGGCCGGCGAATGGAAGTTGAATGCAAGGTACTGGTTGACGCTGACTGCGCTGCCATCTTCATAGCGCAGGTTGGAGACGATGATCGTGCCATACCAGTCATTGGCACCCGGGCCGACGATTGCATCATATTCGATCTTCATACTGGCTCCATTCAGGTTTATCCGGCGAGCACTGATTGATCGCCGGGGTGGGCGAAGAAAGAGCTGTCCGGAAGAGTAACTATCCGCACCACGCTGACTATG